>JAZROH010000041.1:0-6879 GCA_045648645.1 Clostridia bacterium
AGTTTATGTCAAGTCAGTAAAAAAAGATTCTACTTTATGTTTTTTATCAGTTCATTAACCTCGGCACCTGTTGGTATTGATTTGCTCGCACCTTTTCTGCTAACAGTAATTGAAGATGCTGCTGTCGCATATTTAACAGCATTTCCAATACCCTCTTTCATTTTCATACAAAATGCCCCAATAAATGTATCTCCCGCAGCTGTTGTGTCTACAACCTCAGTTTTATATGCTTTTTGATATTTTAAATAATTCCCCTCTGTGTACATTGATCCTTCTGCACCTAATGTTAAAACAACAGTGCTTATTCCATAACCTTTTAAGATATTCATGCATTTTTTACGGTTTTCATCTGTGTCAGGACATACTTTGGTAACAAATTCTGCTTCAGTTTCGTTTAGTATAAAAACATCTGTATTCTTAAGTAATTCCGAGGGCAACTCAACAATCGGTGCAGGGTTTAATATCACCTTGCCCCCTGCCTTATGCGCTATATTTGCCGCATATGTAACTGTTTCAATTGGAATTTCAAGTTGCATAATAACAGCATCTGCCGCCAAAATAACATCTTTATTTCTATCTATAATTTCTTTGGACACCTGAGCATTTGCTCCGGCATCAAGAATAATACTATTGTCACCATTACATACTGTTATTACCGCAACTCCAGTATTGATATCAGTTCGAGCGATACATTTTGTGTCGATTCTGTTATTTTCAAGATTTTTTATTGAAATATTTCCATTTTCATCATTACCTACCGCACCAATAAAAGTGATATTTCCACCAAGTTTTGCTGCGGCAACCGCCTGATTTACACCTTTGCCTCCGCAGTTAATTGCAAATCCGTTTCCGGATATGGTTTCTCCGATTTTGGGCATTCGGTTTGTATTAATTACAATATCTGTATTGATACTTCCTATTACAACTATATTCATAATTTTTGTCCCCTCTCCTTTTACTTATTATTTCGACAATTTTCGACATCCTTACTATAAAGACTGCACAATCTGGATTCCAAACATTTTAGCTGAATTCATTATAGTACACTTTTTCCAAAATGTCAAGATATGCGGGTTGACAAACTGTACCTATGGCGATATAATAAAATAAAAGCGATATAATCACGAAAAAGGAGAGTCATTTATGTTTACATACTATATGCCCACGAAAATATACGCAGGAGAGGAGGCGGTTTTACAAAATGCCCAGGCGCTTCTCTTAGGCACCCGCGCCATGATTGTAACCGGAAAAACATCGGGTAAAAAATCCGGCGCACTGGATGACGTTTTATCCGTTTTAAACGCGCACGACATTCCTTTCCTCCTATACGATAAAATTGAGAATAACCCTACCATTGAGTCCACCGTCGAAGGGGGACGGGCAGCAAAGGAATTTGGCGCAGATTTTCTCATCGGTATCGGCGGCGGGTCCCCGCTGGATGCCGCAAAAGCTATCGCGGTATACGCAGCAAACGAGCCACGGGAAGGCACGGATTTTACCATGTATGATATATTTAAATGTGGCTTTAAAAACAAGCCCCTTCCTATGGCGGCAATCCCCACCACTGCCGGCACCGGCTCGGAAACCACGCCTTATTCTATTTTAACGCTTCACAAAATTAAGAATAAGCAAAGCTTTTCTTCGCCCGACGTATTTTATAAGGTAGCCTTTCTGGACGGTCGCTACACGGTTAATTTACCGTTGCAGATTGCGCGAAACACAGCGGTGGATGCCATGTGTCATCTTCTGGAAGGATTAACCTGCAAGCGCGCTTCCGCCGGCTCCGATTATATTGCGCTGGAGGGACTGCGCATTATAGGAAAGCATCTCTCCGCTCTGCAAAACGGCGGACTTTCCCAAAAAGATTGTACCGAGCTTTTGTGGGCGGCGACCTTGGGCGGCATGGTCATTTCCCAAACGGGCACAACAATTGTTCACTCCATGGGCTATCCGCTGACCTATTACAGGGATATTCCCCACGGGCTTGCAAATGGTCTTCTTCTGGGCGAATATATGCGCCGCACTGCGGCAGTTCTCCCTGAAAAGACGGCGCAAGCACTTTCCGCTTTAGGCTTAAACGACCTAGACGCTCTGCAAAGCTACTTAAAAGCCATTCTCCCCACCTCTGAAAGCATTACCGCAGAAACCGTAGTACAATGGACAGAAACCACCATACAGGCGAAAAATGCAGCCTACTGTCCCTTCCCCGTTACACGGGAAGATGAAATTGAAATCTATAAAACCTGTTTATTATAAGCCTTTAATGGCATTCTAGCGCAAGCTGTACCTTTCATATTTCACACCCCTTCCGCATAGGCTTTATGTGAAGGGGTGATTTTTATGCTGGTCATTTTAAAGCGGGGCGGTATTTTATTTTTAGCACTTTTGGTAATTGTTTCCTTTTTAATTTACACGCTTCGTGCCCCGGATGCCGAAAGCGCGGCATTTGCGGGCGAAACAATTGTAATTGATGCGGGGCACGGTGACCCGGACGGCGGTGCTGTAGGCAAGCAAACCGGTGCTTTGGAGAAAGATTTAAATCTCAGCATTGCAAAAAAGCTTTCGGAAAAGCTGACGAGCGAAGGCGAAAATATATTGATGACTCGCGAGGATGATCGGGGACTGTACACAGACGAAAGCAGCACCGTTCGCGAAAAAAAGCGGGCAGACATGAAAAAAAGAGTATCCCTTGCCAATGCCGCCGGTAATCTCTGTTTTGTGAGCATTCATATGAATCACTTTACAGATGAAAAATATAGCGGACCACAGATTTTTTATGCATCGGGCAGTGAAGAAGGTAAGCGTCTGGCAGAGGCAATCCGCCTTTCCATTTTAGACGTAATCGGTCCCCACTGCACACGAGAAACAAAGCCCACCTCGGATTTATATATTCTGCGGGAGACCGACATCCCGGCTGTAATTGTGGAATGCGGCTTTTTATCTAACGCTGCAGAAGAAGACCTTCTTTTAGATGAAGCCTATCAGGACAAGATGGCAACGGCTATCTGCCAAGGAATAAAAAACTTTAAAAATGCGGCATAATTTTCCTTCCAATTGACTATACTTGTCCATATAGGGAGGTTTTGGAAATGTTATCTATACCAAATACATCATATTTCACCACACTTTGGGCGCGTCTTCGCCACGAAAAGGCCGACGAGCCGCGGGACGAGGCGCTGCGTGCTTTGATACTGGAAGCGCAACAGGAGATTGCAAATAATCGCCGAAATTTAATGTTTGCAGATTCCGAGGCACTTACCGACATGTATATTTACGCAATTAAAGCATCGGAAATACGATATGCACACCTTCTGCAGCTAGCAAAAGAGGCAGAAGCCGTGTAGCATTTACGAAAACATACAACAAAAAAGTGGATGCATAAGCATCCACTTTTTATGTACGCATTCTTATTTACGCAATTCTTCGCGTCCTGCCTGAATTTCTGCAGCCAGATTGCCGAGTCTGCCTTCAATGCCTGCCAGTACATCATCTGCATACTGCCGTGCACCAAGGCGAATTTCCCGTGCATTCTTCTGGGCATTTGCCAGAACTTCATTTGCCTGGTCATACGCCTTTTTCGTAATCTCATGCTCATTTACAAGCTGCTGCTTCTGCTCTTCCGCACTGCGAATAATATCAGCTGCTTCTTTATGCGCTTCCTCAATAATGGATGTGCGCTGTTCGGTAACCCATTTTGCCTTCTTCAAATCCTCCGGAAGGCGCAGGCGAATGTCGCTTATAAGCTCCATAAAGTCTTCTTTATCAATCATTGTCTTGTGAAAAATAGGCCAAGTAAAGCTGTTTTCGATTAAATCCTCCAGCTGGTCAATTACATCAAAAATTTCCATTTCTTTTTTCCTCCTTCCGCCTAAATTAACAAAGTTTCTTACGCTCCCTTGTATTTTATCATACTCTGCCGACATTGTCAACTAATTTTCGTCAAATTTCTACTGCTTTTTCATGATTTAAGAATAATTGACTTATTAGCGGGGGTGTGATATAATAATTTTGTTAGAAAGAAAACCGTTGCCAGAAAATTATTTTTTTAATTTTAGGAAGGATGCGGTGGTAAAAAATGAAAAATGGATGGTTGAAAAATTTTCTCCTTATGAATGCAGGATGTATTCTTCTTTCTGCCGGAGTGTATTTCTTTAAAATCCCCAACGGGTTTGCAACGGGCGGTGTAACCGGTATCGGAACACTTTTAGGAAAGATTTCGCCCATTACACCTGCCGTTTGGATTTGGATTTTAAACATTACTCTTTTACTTTTCGGCTTTTTGTTTTTAGGACGACAAAACAGTTTTAAAACCATTTATTGCAGCATGTTTTATTCTGCCATTACATATGTTTTTGAAATATTTCTGCCGCTTTCCGCACCTCTGACGAATCAACCGCTTTTGGAATTGGTGTACGCCATGCTTCTAACATCCATTGGCTCTGCGCTAATTTTTAACAGCGACGCTTCCTCCGGCGGGACGGATATTGCCGCATTAATTTTGAAAAAATATACAAGTCTTGATGTAGGAAAAGCTCTGCTTACCGTCGACTTTCTTGTTGCCGCAAGTTCCTTCTTTATTTTCAATATTCAAACCGGTCTGTTTTCACTGCTTGGATTGTTTGCAAAGGCATTCCTTGTGGATAGCTTGATTGAAAGCTTTAACACATGTAAGTATTTTATTGTAATTACAACCATGCGCGAAGAGATATCGCATTATATTATTGACACCTTGCACCACGGCGTTACCGTAAGTTCTGCCATAGGTGAGTTTACAAAAAATGAAAGATCGATGATTCACACAGTTTGCAAACGCATAGAGGCAATTAGGCTTAGAAAGAAAATCAAAGAAATTGATCCCGGTGCATTTATTATTGTTACCACAAGCAGTGAAATTATCGGTCGCGGATTTAGAAGCGTTTAGTTTTAAAAAAACGATATTAAAAATTGAAAGGAAAGAACAAAACCCATGCAAGCCTATGATTTTGATGAAACGATTTACGACGGGGACAGCACGCGTGATTTTTATTTTTACTGTTTAAAGAAATATCCAAAGATTTTTCTGGACCTACCTGCACAGGGGTGGCATTTTCTGCTTTTCGCCTTTGGTATACATACGAAAACAGCTTTTAAAGAGCGGTTTTATCGTTTTTTCCGCCGTATACCGGATATAGAAAAAGCCGTACAGGATTTCTGGGACAGCCACTTTTGCAAAATTAAAAAATGGTATCTCGATACAAAACGTTCCGATGATGTAATCATTTCTGCCTCCCCCGCTTTTTTACTGGAAATCCCATGCAAAAAGCTGGGGCTTTCCTCTCCCATTGCATCCCTTGTAGACCCCCATACGGGAAAATATACGGGCGAAAACTGTTACGGCGAGGAAAAGCCGCCCCGTTTTTACGAAGTGCACCCCGAGGGGAAAATAGAAACGTTTTTTTCGGATTCTCTTTCCGATACCCCGATGGCACTTCTTTCAGAAAACAGCTTTATTGTGCGCGGGGAAACCCTTATCCCCTGGGCAGAATACAAGCCCTCTCTTTTCTCCCGCCTAAAACGTACCTTCCTTGCCCCATCCTTTTTCCGTTTTCTTCTGGTTGGGGTGCTCAACACCTTGGCAACCACCGTTTTTTCTACGCTTTATAACCGTCTTATTCCCGCGGCTGTGCCTGCATTTGCGCTCGGCTACTGCAGTACGCTGGTGCTCGCCTTCCTGTTAAATTGTTACTTTACCTTTAAAATGCGCCCCGCCTTTGGACGGTTTGTAAAGTTCGCCCTTTCCTATATTCCGAATTTTCTGGTGCAGTGTGCCTCCGTGTGGCTCCTTTGCGATATCTGTCACCTTCCGGAAATTTTTTCGTATGCCGCGGCTGCGATTATTGGCGTGCCGCTTACATTTATCCTGATGAAAATTTTTGCGTTTAAAAAATAATACCGACCGGCAGAAAGTGAAACGGGGCAACGAATAAATTCGTTGCCCCGTTTCTGCGGATTATAATGATAATAAAGAACAGGCTATTATAATTCCCACTTACAAGCGTATTTATTGCTTTTCTTAAGTGGTCTATACAAGTATACCACACCTTGTCCCCGGATGCAAGTGTTTTTTAAAAATTTTTTTAATAAGAGAAAGAGCCGTTTCAAAAGTTGTCTTTTGAAACGGCTCCAATTGTTTACTTTTCTATTGCTTATTCGAACAGTTTGCCGAACTTCATCCAATGTTCGTATTTTTCCTTCGCCTGCTTTTCAGCTTCTGCGAAGAGTTCTTCTGCACGTTCGGGGAACTTACGTGCCAAAGAGCTGTAACGAACTTCGTTCATGATGAAGTCTCTGTAAGAAGCATCGGGTGCCTTGGAATCCATGTTGAACGGATTCTTGCCTTCTTCCTTCAGTCTGGGGTCAAAACGGAAGGTATGCCAGTAACCGGCAAGCACTGCGTTCTTAATAATCTTCTGGGTGTCGGTCATACCGCCCTTGATACCGTGGTTGATACACGGCGCGTATGCGATAATGATGGACGGACCATTATAGCTTACAGCTTCGCGGATTGCCTTTACGGTCTGGTTCATATCGTAACCGAGTGCAACCTGTGCAACATATACATAGCCGTAGCTCATTGCCATTTCAGCAAGGTTCTTCTTCTTAATCGGCTTACCGCCTGCTGCGAACTGTGCAACAGCACCGGTAGGTGTGGACTTGGATGCCTGACCGCCGGTATTGGAGTAAACTTCAGTATCAAATACCAGAACGTTTACGTCTTCGCCGGAAGCGAGAACATGGTCAAGACCGCCGTAACCGATATCGTATGCCCATCCGTCACCACCGAAGATCCAGACAGCCTTCTTGGACAGGAATTCTTTGTATTCCAAAACTGCATTTGCT
>JAZROH010000042.1:0-19138 GCA_045648645.1 Clostridia bacterium
CTTGCCGTTGAATTCTTAAAGGCTGGCGGCGACATGCTTTTATATCCGCTCCCCGAAGATTACGACCGGATTCTGGAAGCTGTGCGGACGGGTGAGATTTCCATGGAACGGCTTCGCGATGCCGCCGGACGTGTTCTGCGACTGAAAGAAAAAGCCCGGCTTTTTGAAAAGGAAGAGGATGTGCAAAAGGATATCCGGGAAGAATATGACATAAAAGAACTCGCGGCCGAGGTGGGAGAAAAGTGCATTAAAATTATACGGAACAGACAGAACCTATTGCCTCTTCATCTCCCTGAGAAAGCGAAAATACTGCTTATCAATATTGGGGGAGCGAATCGGTCAAAAGAGCTTCCTGCGCTGGAGGAGGAGCTTACAAAGCGTGGGTATATTGTAAAAACGCTTGAAAATCCGATGCATTATACGGTACGGGATGAGCTTCCGAACTTCGATTGTGTTTTAGTAAACTGTAAAATGACAAGCTATAATTTTCCCGGCGGGTCTCTGAGAGTCGGCTGGGATCAGGTGTGGCCCTTCTGGCGCGGGTATATTTTTACACATCCATGCGTAATTTTCACGTCCTTCGGAGACCCGTATAAAATTTACGATTATCCGTATCTTCGTACATATATCAATGCGTTCAGCGAGGCGGAAGGCGTACAGCGCGGATTGGTTCGTGTATTACTCGGCGAGGTGGAGCCTACGGCGAAAAGCCCCGTCGAGCTTAAGGGATTTTTTGACAGAGAAGTCTAAATATGTGGCGTTTTTGGCCGCTCGCCTCGCCTCCCTTGCCTTAAAGGGAGGGGGACCACCGAAGGTGGTGGAGGGATTCAAAAAAGGAGCTGGCTCAGAAAAACCAGAAGCAAAAACGATATGAAAGCGAATGCTTTTATATAAAAAATTTTGAAAGGATGTTTATTATGAAGAAAATCAAAAAACTGGCAGCTATCGGCTTAGCTGCACTCCTGCTTGTCAGCACGATGAGCAGCCTGGCGGTGTTTGCCGCTAATGATGCGTCCGTATCCCTGTTTACAGGCGGCGACATTGAAAGTGCGACACTAAATGGGGATGGAAGTGTAAAATCATTTGGAGGAGATTGGAATTCAACTTTCTCCGGCGCTACCCTGGAAACCGAAGAGGTGCACAGCGGAACCAAGGCAATTAAATTAACCTCCGATGCTGGTGAAAACACAAATTTTGAGGCGAGCGTGTATGGCGGATGGCAGAATTCAAGCACCGTGGACAGTTATTCCGAGGTTAGGTTCTGGGTGAAAGCAGAGGACCTGGACACGAATATTGATTCATACGTGAGAATTAAATTGATTAAAAACAGCCATGACAGCAAATTAGCTGTAGATCACATTGAGACTTGGAAAATTGAAGAAGATTCGGATTGGAAAATGTTTTCCTTCCCGTATGACTATAGTGAACCGTGCTATATCCAATTCAGAGTTTATGGCAAAGGGATAGCATATGTGGATGATGTATCTGTTATTGATTTCGGTTCTATAATTCCGCGTACATTCAAAAGCAATTGGATTAATACTGTACCAACGGGTATTACGGCAACTGACGATAACTTTCACCTTGACACAACAAAAAGTTTTGAAGGAATAGCGAGCCTTTATCTTGGAAAAGAAGAGGGCGGAAAAGCTCCGGTAATTTGCCATACATTTGCAGATAAGCATAAACCTGTCAGTGGAGAAAATTATCGTTTCAGCTTTCGCTTTATGCCGGAGAAGACCGGCGCGGAGCCACTTGCGTATATTGCACATACTGATAATAGTGGGTATGTTGCGGAACAATATGCAACGTTCAACCCCGGCTACACCCTTATAAAAGGCGATAAACAAGGTGACTGGCAGGAATACCATGCGTATTTTACAATGCCTGAAATAACAAGAAAAAAAGGTAACGTAGTGTTTTGCCTGCGTGGCGAAACGGGTAATGGTTATTATGATTCCTTCAGCCTTGTACGGGACTATGAGGAAGATGTAAAAGCTGTAAACGATGCGGGTGTTGAGGTGAAAACAGCGGCAGTCGGCGACGAGGTTTCTCTGCAAGCGCACGTGATTTCGGAAATCGCAGAAGCGGATGGCGGCGAAAATGTGATGCTCCTTGTTGCGGCATACAACGGAGAAGGTACGCTGCAATGTGTGGATGTAGCATGCTATGCGGAAACTGTCAATAAGGGAACGGCGATAGATGCCGGGATTGAGATAGGTGGTTCTACGCCTAAAAAGAATTTTGTAACTGCTGCAAAAGATGTTACATTTGACTACACAGTTCCCGAAAATGCGGCAGGCTGTACGCTGAAGGCATTTTGCTGGAACGGCGGTTCACTGAAGCCCATGGGCTCGGCTTACAAGGTTACAGTAGCGGCAAAATAAGCAAAATGACATAAATAAGTCCCTAAACCTCCGGAGTGGTTTCCGCACGGTGAAAGCCGTGCGGAAACCGAAGGCTCCTTCGGACGGGCGGGCTCGAATTTAAGAAGGGAAGGGCATTATGAAAAAAATTGTCAGCATACTCCTGTGTTGTTTTATGCTATTTAGTGCAGCCGGTGTTTTTGCAGCAGAGAGCACACCGCTTTTGGAAAACGGAAGCTTTGAGATACATACGGATGCCGTCCCTGCGTGCTGGACAGCACCTGTGGGAACCTGGGGAGAGGATATTGAGATTTCCAATACAGCGACGGATGGGAAAGCCTCGCTTCGTTTATTCGGGAATAGTAAAAATGCGTATGTAAAGCAGGAAATAGAAGGACTTCGTCACGGCGCAAAATATACGCTTTCGTTTGATATTCTGCGCGAATACGGCACGGGCATCTCAAGCCGTATTGAATTTTCGTATATAGAAGGCGAAAGCAGACAGTATATGGGGACGCATGCGCAGGTTTCGGAATGGGGAGAAACAGAGAGCGGAAAATGGAGACGGCAAGCGGTTTCATTTACTGTTCCGCCGAATGCGGAAAAAACAATTATCACATTCCGTAAGGAAGGCAGCGCCAGTGTGTTTTTTGATAATGTCACCCTGTCCGGCGGCGAGGAAAGCGGCGCAATAGAGATAGAAGCACCTGCCACGGCATGGGCACCGGGAGAAATTGAAAACAGCGAAAATCTGATTCAGAACAACGGCTTTGAAGAGACGGAGGAAGGCTTTGCGAAAGGCTGGAATCGCTTTTCTGAGGAAAATGTTTCTTTAAATACGGAAAAGGAATTCGTTCGCAGCGGAGAGCATTCCGTAAAAATCAGCGCGCAGGATACAAAAATGCCCTGGGCGCGGTTTGAAATTGCGGAAAATATCGTTCCCGGCGCACAGGTTACGTTTACCTGTTGGGCGTATTCACCTACGTCTGCCGGCAGAGTGGGTTTTAAAACGGAGGACTATGTTTTAAACTATGACCACCTTGTCGGAACAGGCTCGGGCGGCTCTAAGCTTTCGGACATAAAGCAGGAGGACGGCTGGGTGCAGCTCACCGGCACGGAGCGTATTCCCAATAATACGGATACGGTATGGCTGTATGTACGTATGTACGGACAAGGCGAAGTGTATATAGATGATGTGGAATATAAGGTAACAAAGGGACCGGAAGCATTTAACACTTTTTTGACAGATGAAGTGTTTTATTACAGCGATTGGGAGGGCAACGGAAAAGCAACCGTAACGGCAAATGTTACTTTTTATCCTGAATTTATCGGAGATCCCCTGCATTTTGCAGTCCTTGATAAGGAGCTGATGCTTTATGAGGAAATCATTCCTATGAATGAAGAAGGAAAGGTGACCTTTGAATATCCCCTCACGCTTCTTAGGGAAACCATGAAGGAATATACAATCCGTTGTTCGCTTTATGATGAAAATGACAGCTTTATTGCAAGGGCGCAGGAAACCGTTTACAAAGTAGACCGTCCGGGCTATATAACAGAGGATGGCTATTACGTCGAAAACGGAGAGCGGTTTGACCCTATATATATGTATCATTGTACGCCCGATGATGAAGAAAGGCTCATAAAGGCGAAGGAAATAGGCGTTAACCTTCTGCAGGGCTATCCTGTACAGGAGCAGCTGGATCTTTTGGCAAAGCTTGATATGAAAGCCTTTATCGTACTCTATTCGGGCGGCTCCAGCGGACAAAGTGCAGGGCATGCAAGCCGCATTGCCCAAACGATTGCGGCCGTGAATAAGTATAAGGACCATCCGGCGGTTTTTGCTTGGGCACTCATGGACGAGCCAACCTCGAAAGCATGGCCGGATCTGAAAAAGGCATATATCGAGATCAGGAAGCTGGATCCGAATCATCCCGTGTTTATTACGATGAACGGGAATTTTGACGCAACCTCGAGATTTACCGATATTGTTTCTTGCGACGCGTATCCGTATGGGTTCTTCCCGTTTACAACGAAGGATTACGATACGATCGATGAAGTGGTTGGAGTTAACGAAAACAGAAAGCCGGTCTATAATGTTTTGCAGGCGTTCGATATGCGCGATTCCTTCCCCACAGCGCAGGAATTGAGAAATATGATTTACCAATCCTTCTGGGCAGGCGGAAAGGGCATCGGATACTTTTCGTGGTCAGGTATAACAAAGGATGCCGAAGGGAAAAACGTGCCGCTTTATAAAACCCATCTTTGGGAACCACTTGCGTCCTTCTATAATTTAGAGTACGAAGAGGTACTCGAGCACTTTGTGTATAAGGAATTGCCTACTTTCAATGAAGTGCGCACAGAAGAGTACTGGTATCGCAGTTGGGTGAAGGATGGCAGACTCAGCTTGGTGATTTTAAACCGTAAGGATAAAGAAAGTGTAGATGCGGAAATTAAGCTTATGAGTGCTGACGGGTCGGTGCAGATCGGGGACTTTAAGGCGAACGTAATAAACGGAAGCAATGCTGTGCCTTTTGAAGGTACAGATGGCACCTTCTCTGTAAAGCTCGAGCCGGGACAGGCGATTTTGTACAGCATCACCGTAGAAGAGGATCTTTCCGGCATTGTTTCCTCCGGCTTTTCGGATATGCATGCACACGGCTGGGCGGAAAAAGCGGTGAAGGCATTACATGAAAGAGATGTTTTGTATTCGAATGGGCACACTTTTACTCCCGGAGAAACTGTAACGCGTGCAGACTTTGCGTATATGCTGATGCGTGCTTTAGAAATTCCGCAGGGAGAAGCGGAAAGCTTTTCGGATGTAAAGGTGACGGACTATTTTGCAGAGGAAGTGCAGTCGGGACGTGCGCATGGTCTTTTGCACGGTATGGGAGAGAATACCTTTGGTGCATACGAACCGATTTCCCGACAGGATTTGATGACGATGTGCCTTCGTGCGGCGCAGTATGCCGGAAAGCTGCAGGATGTACAGGCAGGTGACCTTTCGGTATTTTCGGACAGCGTTGCGATTGCAGAGTATGCTATGGATGCCGTTTCTATGATGGTAGGCGCAGGCGTGATTGAGGGTAACGCTGACGGAACGATAAATCCGCTTGGAAACGCCACGCGAGCAGAGGCGGCAGTAATGATTGCAAGGCTTTTGGATTTGGCATAAAGGAGAAATAGATGGGAAGAAAAAAGATTCTGAGTGTATTTCTTGTCTGCGTCCTTTGTATCTCCATGGGATGCGGTGCGGCAGCAGAGGTGGTGGAGGGAAACCTCCTTGTGGAGCCAGGGTTTGTTGCAGAGCCGAATAATCCGGCGAGAATCTGGGGATGGTCACCGCACTCGTGCGTAACGCTCAATACGGATTTGCAGTATGTTCGCTCCACGCCGACATCCATGTGCATTTCCACAACGACGCAAAATTACCCGTCGTCCCATCAATACTGGACTCGGGGTCTGATTGATGGAGCGGAATATACGGCAAGTATCTGGATTTATGCGCTGGATGAAAACACGGCTGTCGGGTTTAAGTACAGCTTCTTGGATAAGGACGGCAATTATATTGACGAGGAATACAGCAAGTCCTCATATAAAGCTGCATCGAAAGCCTGGGAACAGCTTATAGATACGTTTCGCGTGCCCAAAGGGACGGTGAAGGTGATTTTCGCAATCAGGATGAATGGCAAGGGAACGGCTTATGTGGACGACGTTAATTTGGAATTTACGGATGGACCGGAGAAAATGTATGCCTACTCCAATGACGGAACATTTTATTATACCGAACGCACAGAACCGGGGAAAATGCATGTAGAAATGGATACGGAATATTATCCGTCACTTGTAGGTCAAACGGTACAGTTTATGCTTTCGGACGGTGCCGATGTAAAGAATACGCAGGAAGCGAAAATCCCGAAAGACGGGAAGATAGACTTTACGTTTTCCATGGACCTCCTGGAGGTGGAACAGAAGGCATATACGGTTTCCTGCGCATATGCAGAAGAGGGAAAAGAAGATATTATAAAAAGCCACACGGTATATAAATTTAAGCGGCCAACCCGGATAGATGATAATGGTTTTTTCCGGGATGAAAAAAACGAAATTTTCACACCGCATTTTATGTACAGCGTTGGCGGAAACAAATTAGCCGATGAATCGGTGGAAGAATGGCTGGAAAGAGATCTGAAACCGAAGCTCGATGTGCTTCAGGCAGCAGGCATTAACTGTGTGCAGCTCACTCCGTTTAGCAGTGGGTGGAAGGCTGTGCTTGATGAACTGGATGCGCGAGGAATGAAATGCCTTGTAGTGCTGTATTCCTCAAGCCAGTCGGCAGGACACAAGAACAGAATCAATGCATCGGTGGATCGTGCAAAGTCTTATATGGGTCACGATGCGGTTTTCGGTTGGCTTATTTACGATGAACCGGCGACGAGCGAAACGGCACTGGGAGAGCTTGTACAGGCATATACGGAAATTCGTAAAGTCGATCCGGAGCATCCGATTGTAATTACTGCAAACGGGAATTTCGATGTTTTACATCAGTATACCGATATCTTAATTCAGGATTCTTATCCGTATAACAATGCGAAATTTACTACTGCACCGTATGACAGGAGCAAAAGCGCAGTAGAAGCGTCGGGCGACAGACCCGTATATGCGCTTTTGCAGACCTTTGAGGAGCTGAATTCTTTCCCACAGCAGCAGGAAGTGCGCAATATGCAATATGCATCGCTTTGGGCAGGGGTAAAGGGCATAGGTTATTACGAGTTTTTAGGCTGCAAAAAGGACGGAACAAGGCTTGATAAAACCGAGCTTTGGACACCGCTTTCCAAATTCGGACAAAAGGAATGGACGTTGGCGCAGGATATGTTCCTGCACGAGAAGTGCAAAAAAGTAAAAGAAGAGGAAACGGATACTTTTACCTGGGGTGTTTGGAAAGAGAACGAAAGCTATCTTGTGCTTTTACGAAATAAAAAGTACAATGGTAGTGTTTCGGCGGAAATCCCGGTAGGAAACGAGGGCGAACGATGGCAGACAGAAGCTGTCGGCGGCACGGCGGAGAGCGTAGTGTGCGGAAATGGTGAAATTATTGTCACTGTAGCGGCGGGCGATGTAATTTTACTTCGTGTTTCGCCGCCTGACAGCCCAAGGTCGCTTTTTTCCGGCGATGCAAACGCTAATTTTGAACCGATGCAGGGGTGCGCAAACGAAGAAAATTTTTCGGTGCAAAATGACGGAAGTCTGCATCTTATTTCTACAGAAGCAAACATAGGTCCGCGCATTTTCTATGATTTCCCCAAGGAAAATGAACCGAAAAGCGGCAAAAGCTACATTCTTAGCTTTTGGTTTAAGCCGTCCGGCGAAAACAGGGAAATCCGGGCATGCTTTGGTACTGACAGCGATAATGGAAAGTATGTCGACTTTGCACAGACAGCGTTTACGCAGACGGAAAAGAGTGCCGGGTGGACGGAATATTCTGTCAGCTTTACTATGCCACAGCTATTGGAAGATAAAGAAACACTCTTTATCCTTGAAAGTGCTGCAGGACTGGGAGATGGTTATTACGATTTCTTTGCCCTGACGGAGGATACGGAACGCGTTTCCTTGCTGGACACAGAAGGAAATCTGCTTTCCGAACTTACCGGGGGAGAGACGGCGCGGTTCGCCATTCATCATGTGGCGGAATATTCTGAAGCGGACAGCGAAAACCTCATGGCGTTGATAGCGGTCTATCGGGAAAGCCAAGGCGTAAAAGAGTGTGTGGCGGTAAAGGCATTTAAAACCGGTATGTACAAAAATATGCCGGTGTATGATGGTGAGGACATATGCTATTATAAAAGCGTCGGAGACCTTGCGGTTGATGTAGCAATTCCGGCGTGTAATGGGGCGCTCTCCTATAAAATTATGTATTTAAATCAAAGTCTGCAAGCATTTTAAGACATAATATTAAAAGACGAAAGGCGGGAATAAGATGAGAAAACGATTTTTAGGACTTTTAATCGCGATGATACTGCTGATAACATGTGTACCGGCAAGTGCACAGCTTATAGATGTTGTCGGAACAAAGTACGAAAAAGCAGTTTCGCTTTTATTTGACCTTGGTATTCTGGAAGGCACAATTCCGGATTATTTTGAGGTGCAGGAAGCAGTGAAAAGAAGCGATGCGGCAAAGATAGTTGCAAAGCTCAGCGGCGTATCTGCCACAGATACGAGACCGATTTTTGAGGATGTACCTGCGGATCATCCGGAATGCGGCTACATTTATCTTGCAAATCAGCTTGGAATTGTGTCCGGAATGGGAGATGGGAAGTTTCATCCGGATACAAATATAACAGCGGAGCAGGCAACAAAAATGTTGGTTGTTTTGGCGGGCTATAGGGATCATGCCGAAGCAGCAGGCGGTTATCCGAGCGGCTATTTGACGAAAGCAAGTCAACTGAATATATTAAACGGGATTTCCCTTGCAGAGCCGTTTACAAAAGGTGATTTTGCTTTGATGGTTTACAATACTTTATTTGTAGTACCGGCAGAGCATGCATCCTATGGTGATGGCGAGGGCACATATGTGACAGAAGGCGCAAACGTATTAGAGAAGTTTTTGCATGTGCATGAAGTAAAGGGATTGGTAACGGCGAATCCTGCGACGGCAATCCGCGGAGCGAAAACGCGCGAAGGTATGGTGGCTATCGAGGATGTAACTTACATTGCAAATTCTGCCTTTGCACAGAAAATCGGCAGAAAAGTAGTTGCTTATTACAAAGAAAATGAATACGGGGAGAGAGAAATCTTATCCTTCCGAGATGCTGCGGATGCGACAACGACAGAAGTGGATGCCAAAAACATTCTGCCTGAAACATCAAATACGAATTTCTGTTTCGAACGTGAAGGAGATGGAAGAAAAACGAGCGTTTCCATTACGTCGAGTACCGTTGTACTTTATAACGGGGGCGTATTAACTTCTCCTGTAGCGGCAGATTTTAAACCAAGCCAGGGAACTATTTATGTTACGGAAGAGGGCAGCGTTGCTTCTCTTATTGTAGTGGAAGCGTATGAAGATTATGTTGTGGATTACGTAGATACAAATGAAGAGAAGTTACATTTTGAAGATAATACCTACGAAAGACCAAGCCTTGATTTAGAAGGGCAGGCGGTGTATCTGACAGCTACAAAGAAAGACGGAACGCCTATGTCACTTAGAGAATGTCAGGCAGGGCAGATTCTTTCGGTCTTTTTCAGCAGAGACGAAAAAGTATGTACCGTAATCGAAAGTGGTGACACTGTGGGCGGCGTGATTGCGGAACAAACGGAAGATGCAATATTTATCGAAGGAAAACAATATGAATTTTCCAATGCATTTACAGACGCACTTCCAAATGTGGGAGAGAATGTAATGTTGCATTTAAACTTCAAGGGAAAAATTGTAGATGTGTCAAATAATGTGTCGTCAAGACAGTACGGCTATCTGATGGCAGCCCGGTTTGAGGGCAAAGGACTTTCGAAGGTTGGCAAGGTTAAGCTTCTTAACGAAGAAAATGAGGTTCTGACACTTGAGGCGGCCGATAACATACGGGTCAATGATGTTACGATAGGTGGGGAAAAATTATTTAATAATGAGGCAGTTCTCACTGACAGCGAAATGGCAGAAATGGCTAAAGTATATCAAAATGATAAAGCGGTCGAGCAGGTGATTGTATATGAACTGAATGCAGAAGGAAAGCTTATATCGATTACTACTGCGGTGGAAGGTACGTATAATGAGAAAAATCCGGATATTTTTTCTCTGCAGTACGCGTCAAATGAAGCATCCGCTGATAAAGCACCGTTATTCCTGCAGCATGGGCTGAGAAGCTTTGAAACAAAATTCCATATTCCGACAAGTACGATTGTCTTTTCTGTGGCAGAAAGCTATACGGGGGATAATGACAAGCAATACAAAGCATTGACCGGTTCTGACCTTGTACATTCGACCAGGTATCCCAACCTGAAGCTTTACGATTTGAACGAGGAAAATGAACCTGCGGTTCTCGTGACAAAGAAATCCATGAATCAAGTCGGCAGTATGTATCAATCCAATGCGGTTTTAGTAAAATCGGTGGGAACAGCCATGATGGAGGATGGCACAGTTTGTGAAGCTGTTACAATCGTGGGCGCAGGCGGAAAAGAACAGGTGCTCTATAATCCGGATGAAATAGAGGCAATTTTTTCAAAGACTGCTATTACGAGTGAGGAAGGAATTACGGAAAAGCTTGCACTTTCCAAGCTTGATCCCGGCGATGTTATTAAATTTGCGGCGAACGACGGCGTGCTGACAGATGCCATGGTTTGTTTTAGAAATAATTCGCCTAAAGAAAGCGAAAAAGGTTTTGATGGTACCGTAACGGCAAATATTACAGAGGTATTCGATTATTTCTCCGGACTTTGGGTTTATGCAAAAGTGGATTATGCAGGTGAAAATGTATTTTTGTTCAGCATCCTGAAGTCGAACGGAAAGATATATGACCGTATGCATACATTCGGAAGTGCAACCGTGCTGGTATATGACAAGGCAAGAAATACGGTTAAAGTGGGAACAAAAGCTTCGCTTGTAAAGGGAGATAAGATTTTCGCTTCACGGTACAACTCTTATGAACATTTGATTGTAATTTACAGATAGAAAGGATTGCTTGTGATGGAAGAGAAAAGAATCAAAATCGGATGTGTCGGCGTAGGGCCTCGCGGGGCGGATCTTTTCTTAAACCGTCTTTGTGCGGTGGAGGGGACAGAACCTGTGGCTGTTTGCGATTTAGATGCAAAAAAAGTGGAGGACTGCATCAAAGAGCTTGAAAAACGTGGTCACATGAACGTAAAAGGCTTTACAGATATGAAAGAGTTCTTACAAAGCGACGTAGAAGCTGTTTTGGTTGCTACGGATGTGACAACCCATGCCACACTTGCGGCCGAGGCGATGGATGCCGGAAAGCATGTGCTTTGTGAAATCCCTAATATCCGTTCGGTAGAAGAAGGAAAAACGCTGAAGGAAGCCGTGGAGAGAAATCCCGGTAAATTTATGGTGGCGGAAAACTGCTGCTTCTGGGCGCATATCAATGCGTGGAAGCAAATGTATGAGGAAGGCATTTTGGGCGATGTTGTGTATGCGGAGTCGGATTATTTGCATCCTGCCAGAGAAATCTGGCATCCTGAAGAAAAAAGGGAGAAAACCTGGCGCAGCTATATGCCGTCTATCCATTACCTTACGCATAATCTCGGTCCCATTCTTTATATTTTAAACGATACTGTAGCTGAAGTTTCCGGTTTTATTCCGGATATTAACCCCATCGAAGAAGCACATCCGGCCCCACCGAACGGGATTGCCATTGTCAAAACTAAAAAGGGTGCTGTTATCAAAATTTTCATCGGCTTCGGCGTTTGTCACGTTGAAGGTGCATGGCATAATTTTGCGCTTTACGGCTCTAAAGGCTGTGTACAGACAGCACGCAGCGGTACGGCCGATCATGGAAAAACTATGGCATGCTTTAAGCATACACCTTATTTAAAGGGGTATGTGGATATTCCCGTATATTCCTCGTATCCCGGCAAAGGTACAGATGGACACAGCGGTGCGGACCTTCTTATGATGGAAGATTTTATCCGTTGCATTAAAGAAGATAAAGAACCGGCGCTTGGTATCGATTTCGGTCTCAGTATCGCACTGCCCGGCATTTTAGCAGATATTTCCTCCCGTGAGCACGGCAAGACCATGCAGATGCCGGACTTTGCATAAGGACGGAGGAAAATGGTGACATGAGAATTGAGGAAATAGACAAAAATTTTGCGGCAGAACCCTTCGCCCGGGAGGACGCGCGGTTTTATGATGTGCGAAAGGCACCGTTCCGGATTTACGGGCTGTATAATCCTTTAGAGGAGCCGATATTCCGCCGGATGCCAAAGGATGTGGCTGATGCGGTAAGCCCTGCTGTTTCAAGGCTTTCCACGCATACTGCCGGGGGAAGAGTACGCTTTAAAACCGATTCCTCTTTCATTGCAATTCGAGCAGACATGCCGCCTTCAGGGATTATGAATCATATGCCCCGAACGGGACAGGCAGGTTTTGCAATGTACCTGAATAAAAATGGGCACAGTACGTATTACCGTACCTTTGTACCTGATTCGCATAAACTGACAGAAGGTCAGGGAATTACGAGCATTGTAGAATTTACGGATGCGCCGGATGGGGAGATGCATGATATTACCATCTGTTTTCCGCTATACGCAGGGGTAAACAATCTTTATATTGGTTTGCAGGAGGAAGCGTCACTTCTTCCTGCCGACACCTACAGCCGGGAAAAACCTGTAGTGTTCTACGGTTCATCGATTACGCAGGGCGGTTGTGCATCGCAACCCGGCAACAGTTATCAAGGTTTTTTGTCCCGCCGATTTGATTTCGATTTTATCAATCTGGGCTTTTCAGGCGGCGGTAAGGCGGAGGACAGTATGATTCACTATGTTGCAGGTCTCGATATGTCCATGTTTGTGTATGACTACGATTATAATGCGCCGGATTTAGAGCATCTTAAAAATACACACGACAAAATGTTTCGTGCCGTCCGCGCCGGACACCCTGATATACCGATTATATTTATGAGTGCACCGGATTTTGATAGGAACCGCGGCGCAAGACAACCACGAAGGGCTTTGATTTTTGAAAACTATGCCCGCGCGGTAGCGGAAGGTGACAAAAATGTTTATTACGTGGATGGTGAGAGACTGTTTGGCGGCGATTGCAGAGACGGTTGCACGGTGGATGGTTCACACCCCAATGATCTTGGTTTTTACCGCATGGCAGACATTTTGGGTGCAACGATGGAACTGATTTTCACCAGAGATAATAAATAGAAAAAAGAGAAGCATTCCAAACGGTAAAATTCTGCCGATTGGAATGCTTTAAGCTAAAGGGAGAATTTGAAATGAAAACAAGTTATTTTTTTATTGACGATGTGATATGGGTTATGCGGGATTTGACGAGAAAGAGGCCGGCATCCCTGTTTGATAATCCTTTTCTTGCGCACCTCAAAGAAGCGCATGATAAGTATGGCATGAAGGTGCAGCTGAATCTTTTTTACCGTACGGATTTCTTCTATGGCAACGATGAATTTACGCTTTCGGAGATGACGGATGCATACAAGACAGAATGGGAAGAGGCATCTGACTGGCTTAGACTTGCGTTTCATGCAAAGCAGGAATTCCCGGATTACCCGTATGTAAATGCAAGCTATGAAGATGTAAAAGCAAATTATGAGCTGATTACAGGCGAAATTCGGCGTTTCGCAGGCGAAAAAAGTATTTCTTCGGTCGTTTGTCCGCACTGGCTTCCGGTGAGCCGAGAGGGCTGCCGGGCTTTATATGACTGCGGCGTCCGGCTTGTTTCCCCGAGCACAGGGGACAGAGCGGAATATACTGGGGATCCTTCGATTCTGCCTTACGGCCATGCCTTTCGGCTTATGCAAAACCGTCAGCCGGAAACGGGACTTTTCAAGCGGAGCGGAAAAAATGTGGCCATCGCACATTCTGTATGTGGATACAATCATATCTCTGCAGAAGAATTTGAAAAGATCAAGGGAACGCATAAGGCAGTATGGGACGAAGAAACAGGCCTTTTGTTCCGTCAGCTTAGCGGCGGCCCTACGTTGAACCTGCATACGCTTTCGGAGCTGAAAACCGGTTTTGATGCGCTTTTGGGAAATGCGTTTATAGGACTTGCCACCCATGAACAGTATTTCTATGAGGACTATTATGCCTACCAGCCGGAATACGCGGCAAAGACGCTGGAGGCAGCGAGAATTTTATCGGAAAACGGGTATACCTTTATAAACGGGGATGAGATGATTGCGCTGACAACACCCCTCGAAAAATGATTTGCAGGAAGAGAAACGTGTATCAATATTATGCATAACAAAAGCGGCATGGAGGTATTATGGATTTTTCATTCATGAAGGACTTTATGGACAGGTTGACAGCCTGGAGAATTCCCGGAAACAGCATCAGCGTATGCGTGGAAAATAAAGAAGTGTTTTCTTATCAGTCAGGCTACGAAAATGTGGAAGCAAAAAAGAAAATGGCTGCGGATATGCTTTTTAATATATTTTCCTGTTCAAAGCCTGTTACCGTAACGGCTGCATTGCAGCTATATGAAAGGGGATTATTTCTTCTGGATGACCCTCTTTATGATTTTATTCCTGCCTACAGACATATGTATGTGCGGGATGAAAATGGAAACTGCAGAAAGGCAGAAGAGCCCGTTACCCTACGGCATCTGTTTACGATGACTTCCGGCATACGGTGTGATAAAGAATCTCCCGCTTTTGAGAAAGCTCGGAAACTGACAGACGGGAAAATGAACACATTGACAGTAGTCGCATGTATGGCTGAAAACGGTCTGTCTTTCGTGCCGGGAGAAAAATGGGAATATGGGTACAGCCACGATGTGCTGGCGGCAGTTGTAGAGGTTATTTCCGGAAAGAAATTTCGGGAGTACGTGAAAGAGAATATTTTCATGCCGCTTCAAATGAACGAATCCTATTACCACAATGAAGCGGTTATAGACCGTGTGGCAGAGCTATATCGGTATGATAATACCGGGGAGACGGACATAGTCAATCTGCAGGCTTCGACAAATAATGAAAAAGAGGGGAAGCTGGTTCATGAGAGTAAGACATCCCGCGCTTTTGGCGTGGAATATGACAGTGGCTCTGCCGGTATAACATCTTCGGTTTCCGATCTTTCGAAATTTGCATCTGCTCTTGCAAACGGAGGCATAGGAAGAAACGGGGAACGGATTCTTTCGGAAGGCACGATAGAGCTTCTTCGTACCAATCAGCTGGAAGGGAAGTTGTTTGAAGATTTTCGCCTTCGTTGGCCGCAACATAAGGGATATAGCTATGGCCTCGGCGTAAAAACAATGATAGATAAAGCGAAAAGCGGCTCGCCCGGTAGCCTTGGCGAATTTGGCTGGGGCGGTGCTGCAGGGGGCACACTCTTGGTTGACCCGGATTTGAAGCTTTCCATGTTCTATACGCATCATATGTTAAATCCGCATGAAGCCTATTATCAGCCCAGGCTCCGAAATGTGTTATATACTTGTGTAAAAAGCTGAGAAGTACGGACTTGAGAAAGGTTTAAAAAGGAGGCTTTCGGCATGAAAAAATGCTTGAAATTTTTACCGGCAGTAAAAAACTCCGGTTTTGCAATGGAAGGATATCATGTCTGGTGTGGTTCCGTTATAAAGGAAAACGGAATATATTATTTGTTCGCGGCAAGATGGCCGGAGAAGACGGGTTTTCCGCAGGGCTACCTGACGGATTCCGAAATTGTACTTGCAAAAACAGAAGATTTATCAAAGCCCTTTCGATTTGAGAAGGTACTGATAACAAAACGGGACGGCAACAAGTGGGACAGCGCGATGGCGCATAATCCCTTTATCTTTAAAGCAGACGATACATATGTTTTATATTATATCGGTTCGCCCGACGGCGGTACAGAAACTCGTTGTATCGGCTATGCATGGTCAAAAAATCTGACAGATGGATGGACACGTTCAGAGAGGGCGCTTGCCCTGCCGCCCGATGCCAATAATCCGGCAGTGCTTCAGGATGATGACGAAAGCTTTCTTCTGTATTTCCGGGACGGTGATTGTCGTGTGTCCGTGGCGCGGGCATCTTCTTATAAAGGACCGTTTGAAGTGCTGAACTACAATCTTTTTCCCAAAGCTGCTATAGAAGACATGTTTGTTTATAAAGAAAACGGCAGATATGTGATGATTGCGGAGGACTGTGTGGGTGCGTATACCGGCCTTAAAAAGGGAGGACTTCGTTTTTATTCTGAGGACGGAATAAATTGGGATGAGGACAGCGTCTGTCAGGCGTTTGATTTTGAAATTCCGTATGATGACGGCAGCAGAATTATTCTGCAGAGAAGAGAGCGTCCGCTCATTTTTTGGGACGGCGACCGGAAGTACCTTTTCTCTACCGCAAAATATGGTGGACCAAATCAATGGGGCGGTGGAAAAAATTGGAATATGGTGCAGGAAATCAAAGAGATTTTATAACCCCAAAACCTACCGAAGTCATTAAAAAGAATGGACTGCAATTTTTAACGAAGAAAAGGAGAATGTAGAACGGTTTGCATTTTATGAGGAAGCAGAAAAGGCCTATGCAATCATTGCAATGGGCGAAACGGCAATTTATGCAAACATTATACTCCAAAAAGGCGTTATAACTCCATAATTATCGGGCAGCGAGCGGGTGGAGCCTGTTGATGAAGTGCCAATTACCGGATGTATACTGCATGTCTGAGGAATGAAGAGGTGTTTTTCTTTATAAAATCACCGGAGGATAAAAATGAGTGTATGTGATAAAATTTTTAAAAGAATAGATGCATCAGAAAAAGAATTTATTGCTTTCTGGGAGGAATTTTGCACAATTGAAAGTCCTACCGATTACAAAGAGGGCGTAGATGCAGCAGGCAGCTACATTATAGAAAAAGCGAAGACGCACGGTTGGATGATTGAAAAACAGGTGCAGAAAATATCCGGAGATTGCATCTGCATTACCATGAATCCTGAGGCAGAAGGTGCACCTGTATGTTTGTCGGGACATATGGACACAGTGCATCCTGTGGGACTTTTCGGCACGCCTGCTGTTAAAAGAGACAAAAATAAAATTTACGGCCCTGGCGTTTCGGATTGCAAGGGGGGCATTGTGGCGGCCTTTATGGCAATGGTAGCTCTTGATGGCGAGGGCTTCAAAGCACGCCCTATAAAGCTGATCTTACAGTCGGATGAGGAAACGAATAGCGTGGGAAGCGGCAAAAGCACTGTTAGGTACATGTGCGAATGTGCCCGCGGTGCGGTTGCATTTTTAAATTGTGAGCCGCACATCGCCGGCACAACTGTGTTGAAACGAAAGGGAATTGCAAAATATACCTTTGAAATTACGGGGAAAGCCGCTCATGCCGCCAATTGTTTTGACGGCATAAGTGCAATCGAAGAGGCGGCACACAAAATTATTGCATTAGAAAAGTACAAAGATAAAAATGGCATTACAGCAAATTGCGGCATCGTTTTGGGTGGGACGAAAATAAACATTGTTCCGGAAAAATGCACTTTGCAGGTGGATTTTAGGTTTTCAAATGCCGCAGAGCTTTCCGAGGTTAAAAACATAGCACAAAGTGTAGCAGATGCATCATTTGTTGAAGGAACAAGATGCGAACTTATTTTGGAAAGCTTGAGAGCTGCAATGGAGCTTACCGATGAAAACATCAGATTACTTGAAAAAGCAAATGGAATTTTTGAAGCAAATCATCTGCCTAAACTTTCAATGCGCACGACAGGAGGCGGCTCTGATGCCGCATATATCTCGCAGTGCGGAATTCCTACGCTGGACTCCATCGGTGTTACGTGCGGAAATATTCACTCGAAAGATGAATACGCAGCAATCTCATCGCTGAAAGAAGCGGCAAAGAGAATAGCGGCAGTATGCTGTTGTATATAAAATTTAGACTTCTCTTAATTAAATCAACGAAACCATAAATAGGAATTTTGAAAAGAGTCTATAAGGGTGCTTTTGAGACAGTAGTAAAATGCGTAAATGACGTGATGAACAATTGGGGCGCCAACCATTGCGCGCTGCGCTACGGACATATCGGTACCGACCTTATCACCCTTTGCGCCATGCTTCGTATTTTCCATGCATAACGTGCCGAAAAGTGAAAATTTCCGCCCGGCGGCCTGGATAAGGAAGGACAGGACTTCCGCGCTTGCGCGGCTTACGGTCCCTTGTATAAGTGAAAATACCAGATGATAACCGGCGTATGATAGTGCAAACTTGGCTTTGTTTTGTTAGAAAATTATAGGTGAAGATGTAACAGACCATAGGAACCTTACTGTGTATGGGTTTTCTATGGTCTTTTTTGGTTGGCAGCTTCTTGCAGTAAACCTTCGTTTATTTGCTTGAAAATTTGGAGTTTGTAATATGTAGAAAAAATTTTTTAAAAACTTTTTTATTTAGGAAAAAAACTGTCCGCAACACCTTTTACAATGATAATCGGAAGGGGGTGGACTTTTTTGAAAGACGACTTTTCATTACCTTATATGTAAAACCGATGACTTTCTTTTAGATATTATACCTTTGATACAAAGATCGGTATCAAAATATCAAAAAAGAAAGAGGGAGTTCAATGCGATTCAGCAGAAACAAATTTTTGAAAAAGATTATTCTCGGCATAGGTGCGCTACTGAAATTTATTGTTGCAGGCATTGCCGAGAGCCTGTCATTTTCTTAATGGCTACGAACGAAAGAAACGGAGGAATTAAAAATGGAAGTAAAATCAACATGCTCTGTGTGCGGTGCGGAGCTTATGGCGGAGGCCTGTACGGAATTTGACGGGAAAATATTTTGCGACGAATGTTTAAGGGAAAAGACGATAACCTGCGACTCCTGCGGTGAGCGCATATACCGCGAGGAAGTGCAGGGGGATGCGTTCACATCTTTATGCAGCAGCTGTTATGATTACAATTATACGCACTGCGAAGACTGCGGCGCCCTGATACATAATGACGATGCGCATTATGAGGACGATTCGGATGAGGCATACTGTGCGGAATGCTTTGCAAAACTACAAGAATGCGCAATCAAATCATATAACTACAAGCCCGAGCCGATATTTTACGGCTCGGGTAATTTATTTATGGGCGTAGAGCTTGAAATTGACAAAGGCGGTGAATACAATGAAAATGCGGA
>JAZROH010000043.1:0-17367 GCA_045648645.1 Clostridia bacterium
TATGGTAGCGGCGAGTGGGCTCGAACCACCGACCTAACGGGTATGAACCGTTTGCTCTAGCCAACTGAGCTACACCGCCACATAACCTAATTTCTTAAGCGCAGGTATTAGTATACTACAAAAAAACACATTTGTCAAGAACTTTTTATAAAAAATTTCTCAAAAGTTATTTTTCCTCGAAAAATCGTACTTTTTTGAAAAAAAATTTATCTTTGAAAGATTTTCTTTTCTTTTTTTACTTTTTATGGTATACTGTTTTAAAGAAAAGGAGGCACATTTATGTATTTAGTACTCTTAACTGCCCTGGGCGTGGGCGGTGCAACCTGTATTGGTTCATTAATCGGATTTCTTTTTAAAAAGATTTCCCATAAATTTTCCGATATCATTCTGTCCTTTGCCGCAGGCGTCATGCTCGCCGCAGCGGTGTTGGGTCTTATTTTGCCCGCGGTGGAATACGGCGGCAATTTAGGGCTTCTTTATACCGTTACCGGTATCTTCGCCGGTGCGCTGTGTTTAAATTTAATTGACAAGCTTGTGCCCCATCTGCATAAATTGATGGGCCCGAACACAGAAGCAGGTCAAAGCTCTGATTTAAGCCGCGTTTTATTGTTTGTAACCGCAATTGCCATACATAATTTGCCGGAAGGAATTGCCGCAGGTGTGGGCTTTGGTTCCGGCGACACCTCACAGGCGCTTTTAATTGCCGGCGGTATTGCCCTGCAAAATATTCCGGAAGGTATGGTCATCATCGGACCCATGCTTGCAGCAGGCGTAAGCGCCCGAAAAACCTTCCTGTGCGCCATGGCAACAGGACTAGTTGAAGTTTTGGGGACGCTTCTCGGTTATTTTGCCGTAAGCATCGCTTCCGCTATTTTGCCCTTTGCGCTTGCCTTTGCAGGCGGAACCATGCTTTATGTTATCAGCGACGAAATGATTCCCGAAACCCATGCCCATGGCTCGGAACGCGGCGCCACCTATGCCCTCTTGGCAGGCTTTTGTCTGATGCTGATAACCGATGTACTTTTAGGATAAGCCCTTTTTAAAGCGTATATCCGCTCCGGATATGCGCTTTTTTTGTTCTAATTTTGTATTCTTTCTCATATACTGTATAAACCGTAGCGAAAGGAAGATGCAAATGTTGGATGAAAAAAGATTCTCAAAAGCCGCACCGAAAGAGGTACTGCACAACGTAATTTTAGAAAACCGTAAAAAGCTTACACTTTCCGGCATCGAAGATGTGGACAGTTTTGATGAGGAAAGCATTACTCTCTTTACCGACACAGGCACCCTCACTGTAAAAGGGACAGAACTGCACATTAACAAGCTGAGCGTGGAAAGCGGTGAGGTTTCTATCGAAGGACATATAGACTCCCTCCTATATACCGACGGCGCAGACGGTAAGTCCCGCGGTATGGGCTTCTTTGCCCGCATGTTCCGATAAAGCATGGCCGTTTCCGTAACCAATCAATTTCACATTTTCCTCCTCTCCCTTGCTGCCGGCGCGCTGGCGGGTGTTTTTTTCGACATGTTCCGTGCATTCCGCCGCCTTGTGCGTGCCGGCGTTGTTTGGGTGGGCGTGCAGGATATTTTATATTGGCTCCTCTGTGCCGCAGCGGCATTTTTCTTTTTATACCGTACCAATTACGGACAGCCGCGTTGGTATATTTTCTGTGGTATATTGCTCGGTGCCTTATTCTATCACCTACTGCTGAAGAACCGTATGGTGCAATTCTTGTTATGGCTTTGCCGCATACTCGCATCCATACTTCGTTTCCTTGCACGGGTGCTCGTCTTTCCTTTTACAATTTTATACCGTATTTTTCGCCCAGTTGTCCTTTTTGTCTGGCATCCCTGTCACGCTTTTGGGCATCTTTTACGTCGAAAATGGCGCACTTTTTGTGGTACATGGCGAAAAAGTGTAAAAAAATTCAAAAAAAGATTAAAAATGTATTGAAAAACTCTTTACAAATCCGTAGTTTTGCTGTATAATGTTTTTTAAGTGGGGTAGTAGCATGAACAAGAGAAAAAATCAGGGCAAAGCAAAGAGAAAATTGAATATCCGTGTTTGCTTCATGGTAGGTCTTATCATGTATCTTTGTTATGCACTGATTAGCCAGCAAACTACACTCCGTGCCTCCAATATGCAGATTTCACAATTGGAAGCCGATATTGCCGAGGCGGAAGGTCGTCTTGCCGAGGTGCAGGATTTGGACACGCTTTCCCGCTCCGACGAATATATTGAGAGAGTTGCCAGAGAAAAGCTGGGTCTTGTCCTGCCGGATGAAACTGTTTTTGTGGATGTAACCGGGCGGTAGTATCGTTTCCCTCCGGAATCCGCAGGCTTTTGAAGCACAGGAGTCGAAATGCTCCTTTTGATATTCTATTTTCCGAAGGGAGAAAAATAAGCTTATGTCGCTTGAGGTTGGAAAAATTATTGAAGGTCGTGTAGAAGGAATCACAAATTTCGGTGCCTTTATAAACATCGGCGAAGGAAAAACGGGGCTTGTACATATTTCCGAGGTTGCTGTTGCTTATGTAAAAGACATTCGTGATTTTCTGGAAGAAGGACAAACTGTACGCGTTAAGGTTATGGCACTGGAGCCCGGCGGAAAGATTGCACTTTCCATTAAAAAGGCTATTTTAGAGGAAAAACCGGCACGTCCGCGTCCGACACGCCCCATGGAATATGACTGGTCCAAAAAACGGGACACCTCGGGAGACAGCTTTGAGGACAAGCTTCTCCAATTTAAACATGAAAGTGATGAACGCATGCAGTTTATGAAGCGCGGCAACGAACCTAGAAGAACTGCCCGCCGCGGTAACAACTGATATCGTTTCTTACATAATAATTCTGCTCCTTTTCGGGGGCAGTTTGTTTTGCGAATAATTTGTCATTTTCGGCAGATGCTATCTCTTGGAAGGAGCTACGAAAATGACTGAAAAGAAAAAAGAACAACAACGAAAAAACCCGCAGCCGTATGATACGTATGCCCTCGCCGAGGAAGCATATCGGGATGCGGATACCAATGCTGCGCGCCCAAGCGAAGAAAATGTTGTGCGCATGCGGCACTGGTCAGAAGAAAACAAGCTGTAAAAAGGAACGCTAAAATGCAGTAGGCAAGCTTTGCGATGTACTCTTAGGACAGGGCAGAACAAGGGGACCCTTGTTCTGCTACGCTTATCTATCGCGTACTGTTTTACATTCCTTTTTGAATATTTAGGAGGTACATAAAATGGGACTTACTCTGGCACAAAAAATCATTCAATCACATCTCGTATCCGGTGAAATGAAAGCGGGAAGCGAAATTTCCATTCGCATTGACCAAACGCTGACGCAGGACTCCACCGGTACCATGGCATATTTGCAGTTCGAAGCCATGGGCATTCCAAAGGTAAAGACAAAGAAATCCGTAGCATACATTGACCACAACACCATTCAGGCAGGCTTTGAAAATGCGGATGACCACAAATATATTCAAACCGTGACTTCAAAGCACGGTATTTATTTCTCCCGTCCCGGCAACGGCATCTGCCATCAGGTGCATTTGGAACGCTTCGGCGTGCCGGGCGCAACGCTTCTCGGCTCTGATAGCCATACCCCCACAGGCGGCGGTATCGGCATGCTTGCCATCGGTGCAGGCGGGCTTGACGTTGCAGTTGCTATGGGCGGCGGTGCATACTTTTTGTCCATGCCCAAGATTGTCCGCGTAAACCTTACCGGTAAGCTTTCCGGCTGGGTTTCCGCAAAAGACGTTATTTTGGAAGTACTCCGCATTTTAAGCGTTAAGGGCGGTGTTGGTAAAATTATTGAATACGCCGGCGAAGGCGTTTCCACCCTCTCTGTTCCCGAACGCGCAACCATTACAAATATGGGTGCAGAGCTTGGTGCTACCACATCTGTGTTCCCCAGCGACGAGGTAACCCGCGCATTTCTTAAGGCACAGGGACGTGAAGAGGACTTTACACCCCTTGCCGCCGACAGCGATGCGGTATATGACGAGGAAATCACCATCGACCTTTCCACCCTCACTTCCCTCACCGCCATGCCGCACAGTCCTGATAATGTAAAATCCGTAAAGGAGCTTAGCGGGCTTCCCGTAGACCAGGTGTTTATCGGCAGCTGCACCAATTCCTCTTACACCGATATGATGAAAACAGCCGCTATTTTAAAAGGCAAAACCGTTCATCCGAACGTCAGCCTTGTTATTGGTCCCGGCTCCAAGCAGGTACTGCATATGCTTGCCGAAAACGGTGCACTTGCCGACATGATTGATGCCGGTGCCCGTATTTTGGAATGTGCCTGCGGACCTTGCATCGGTATGGGACAAGCCCCGAAATCCAATGCGATTTCCCTTCGTACCAATAACCGTAACTTTGAAGGAAGAAGCGGCACTAAATCCGCACAGGTTTACATCGTAAGCCCGGAAACTGCGGCACTCTCCGCCATTACGGGAACACTTACCGACCCGTCACTTCTCGGTGACCGTCTGGAAATTGAAATGCCCTCCGCGTTCTATACAAATGATAATATGGTGGCTGCACCCGCACCCGAAGGGCAAGAACCTGAGGTTGTGCGCGGCCCCAACATTAAAGAATTCCCGATCAACAAACCGCTTACTGATACGGTAGAGGGCAAGGTGCTTATTAAGGTTGAGGATAACATTACGACGGACCACATTATGCCGTCAAATGCTTCTCTTCTCCCCTTCCGTTCCAACATTCCGCACCTTTCAAACTTCTGTCTTACGCCCTGTGACCCCGATTTCCCTGCCCGCGCCAAAGAAAACGGCGGCGGCATTATCGTTGGCGGCTCTAACTACGGACAGGGCTCCAGCCGTGAGCATGCGGCTCTCGTTCCGCTGTACCTTGGCATTCGTGCCGTTATTGCCAAGAGCTTTGCCCGTATTCATATGGCAAACCTGATAAATTCCGGCATTCTGCCGCTGACCTTTAGCAACGAAGCCGAATACGATGCCATCTCCCGCGATGATGTGTTGGAAATCAAAAATGCACCCGCACAGCTCATGAAAGGAGACGAAATTACCGTCAAGAACGTAACCCGCGGTACGACATTTAAAACACAGATTGCACTTTCTGAGAGACAGAAAGAGATTATGCTCGCCGGCGGGCTTTTGAATTACACAAAAAATAACGCATAAACTTCTTAACTAAATAGAATCTATACAGGGCGCGTTTTACGTTCCCTGTATATTTTTTATTCCTTCCGCGAAAAAAATCACAAAAACTCTTGCATTATTTTTGTTTTTGCTATAAGATATAGGGTATTAAAGTATGCAGAAAGCGAAGGATACTATGACCGACGAATGGATTAGCCGCCTAAAGCAAGGCGACCATACAACATTTGAAGAATTAGTCCGTCAGCTTACGCCGGCGGTATATAAGATAGCCTATTCCATGATGGGGAATGAGCACGATGCCCAGGATGCTGCGCAAGATACCTTTATCAAGGTTTTCAAGGCGTTGCCGCATTTTCGCGGAGATTCGCAGCTTAGCACCTGGGTCTACCGCATTGCGGTCAACACCTGTAAGGACACGCTTCGCACTTCGGGACGGTATCAGGCTGTAAGCCCGGATGACGATGATGTATTTTTACAAATTCCGGACGGTGCACCCACACCGGAAGACTCTGTGATTACAAAGGAAAAGCAAACAGCTGTACGGGAGGCAGTTGAAAAGCTTCCCACCGAGTACAAGCTGGTCATTTCCCTTTGCGATTTAAACGGGCTTTCCTATGTAGAAGCAGCACAAGCACTCAGTTGCCCTTTAGGCACTGTGAAATCCCGCTTAAACCGTGCGCGCATGCATCTTTTAAAAATTCTTTCTGAAAAACGGGAACTTTTTGCCGATAAAAAACGTCATATAAGCAGCAAGGAGGAACCGAAACAATGAATTGTAAGGAATTTCTTTCCGTTCACAGCCAGTATATAGACGGAAATTTAGACAAAGATACAGCAAAACAAGTGTCTGCACATCTTAAGGAATGTCCTGCGTGCCAACGTATCCATGCCGAAGAAAAAGCGCTTGTTCAGGTTTTGCACAGCCTCGACGATGTGCCCGTACCGGAAAATTTGGCAGAAAACATTCTGGCAGCTGTGAAACAGGGACCGAAAAAAGAAAAGAAGGTATTTCAGCTTCCCCGTTTTTTCCGTTCCTGGCAGCCTTACTCGCTGGCAGCAGCCTGCATGTTAATTTTCACTATGATGTACAGCCGGACAGACCATAAGCTTACCATGCTAAACAATACGAATGTTTATACGGTTGCACCCCGCTTTGCAGAAAAAGCAGCCCTTCCGAATTTGCCTGCCTCTCTTCCCGAGATGCCGGTCACGGAAGTGCCGTCTGCATCCCCTGCTTCTTCCCCGCAGCCTATACACTCGCTCTTTACGCCCGTACAGCCTTCTTCTGTGCCGGTAGCAGAGAACGCACCTATAGATATGGCATACACTCCAAGCGTAGCACAGGATTTCTCCGCTTCCATAGCCCTTCCGGAAGCTGCAACCGCCTCCGAAGAAACGTCCTCTTTTTCTATCATAACCGGGCGAATGGCTCCCCCGACGGAGAAAGCAGAAAAGACGGAAACCACGAAATCCCCTTCCGTTTCCACGCCTACGCCTACCAAAACGCCCGCAAAAGCCGGCGGCACCACCGCAGCCGCTCCCAAAACCTATGCCACCGTCTCTTCGCTTGTAAAACGAAGCATCACCTTTGTTGTGGATGACGTCGGTGCTGCAAGTGTTTTTCAAAGCGCGAAAGGCCGTGGTGAAAACGCGGTACGAAACGCACTTTATTCTGCCGGATATGATTTTACAACCCGTGAAAATGTAGCCGAGGAATATGCAACGCAATATAACGCCCTTGTAAAAGAGGCGAATGCCCTTTCCGTTCGCATTGCAAACGGTGAAACAGGGCTTCGTTCCCGCCTTACGCAAACGGAAGATGAAATGCAGGCACTCAAAAACAAATGCAGTACGCCTGTTTTGTTTCTTGCCTATCAATAAAGCTTGACTTTTTTGCCCTTTTCTGGTACAATGTCTGTATATTTGACATAGTGCAGAAAGGGGCATTTTTCATGAAAGCCATTATTACCGTTTTGGGCTGCGACAAGGTGGGTATTATCGCGGATGTTACTGCTTGCCTTGCCAAAAACAATATTAACATTCTGGATATCAGCCAGACCATTATGCAGGATATTTTTACCATGATTATGCTGACGGATATTTCCGAAAGCCAAAAAACCCTCGCAGAAGTGGAGGACGAAATGGAAACGCTGGCAAAGGAAATCGGTGTTTCCATTTCGGTACAGCATGCTGACCTCTTCCGGTCTATGCACAGAATTTAAGGGGGCGGCGTTTTGATTAACACATCTGAAATACTGGAAACGATTGCCATGATTCGGCAGGAGCATCTGGATGTGCGCACCATCACGATGGGCATTTCCCTGCTCGACTGTATTCATGGTGATTCACACCGCACAGCCGATGCTGTGTATGATAAAATTATGCGCCGCGCAGGTCGGCTTGTGGAAACTGGCGAAGCCATTGAGAAGGAATATGGTATTCCCATTATCAATAAGCGCGTTGCCGTAACCCCCATCTCCATTGTGGGACAGGCTTCCGGCGATTATCTTGCCCTTGCCCGTGCGCTGGATCGCGCCGCGGCAGGTACCGGCATAAACTTTATCGGCGGTTACTCCGCACTCGTGCAAAAGGGCTTTACCGGCGGTGAAGAAGCCTTTTTAGACTCTATCCCGCAGGCGCTGGCAGAAACCAAGCTCGTTTGCTCCAGTGTAAACGTTGCCTCCACAAAAGCAGGCATTAACATGGACGCGGTGGCACGTATGGGACGAATTATTAAAGAAACAGCTGCCCGAACGGCTGACAGCGGCGGTATGGGCTGCGCAAAGCTTGTGGTCTTTGCAAACGCTGTTGAGGATAATCCCTTTATGGCAGGTGCCTTCCACGGTGCGGGAGAGCCGGAATGTGTCATTAACGTCGGCGTAAGCGGTCCGGGGGTTGTAAAATGTGCCCTTGAAAAGGTAAAGGGCGCAGACCTTGGTACCGTTGCGGAAACGATAAAGAAAACAGCCTTTAAAATCACCCGTATGGGACAGCTTGTAGCAACAGAGGCTTCCCGCCGTCTGGGTGTCCCCTTTGGGATTGTGGACCTCTCGCTTGCGCCCACACCCGCAGTCGGGGATAGCGTAGCTTATATTTTAGAAGAAATCGGGCTTGAAAAATGCGGCGCACCGGGCACAACGGCAGCACTTGCGCTTTTAAACGACGCCGTTAAAAAAGGCGGCGTAATGGCATCCTCCTATGTAGGAGGGCTCAGTGGTGCTTTTATTCCCGTCAGCGAAGATGCCGGCATGATTGAAGCCGTAAAATGCGGCGCGCTCTCCCTTGAAAAACTGGAAGCTATGACCTGTGTTTGCTCCGTTGGCATTGACATGGTAGCCGTTCCCGGTGACACCTCCGCAGAAACCATTTCTGGTATTTTGGCAGACGAAGTAGCCCTCGGTGTTGTAAACACCAAAACCACGGCACTTCGCATCATTCCCGCCCCGGGAAAAACCGTGGGGGACAGCGTGGATTTCGGCGGTCTATTGGGTACAGCACCCGTTATGCCCGTAAACGCTTTCGGCTGCGAAAAAATGATTGCCCGCGGCGGCAGAATTCCTGCTCCCTTGCACAGCTTGAAAAATTAAGCCGGCGTTTTGACGTTTATATTGTAAAAATTAACCTCGTAAAACCCGAAAAAATAGGGTCTTACGAGGTTTTTTTGAAAAAAAATAAAAAAAGCTTGCAATCTTATGGAAAATATTGTAAAATAATAATGGTAAATATTTCCAAAGGAGGTAGGAATATGGAAGATAAAATCAAAATCTTACTTACAGATGATGACGCAAATTTTACCGATTTGCTTAAAAATACACTCGAAAATACATCCGATTTTTCTGTTGTGGGAATTGCGCATGACGGTGCAGAAGCAATACAGCTTACCGAAAAGCTGCATCCGGACCTGGTTTTAATGGACATTGTCATGCCGAAAATGGACGGCATCAGCGCCCTGTGCGAAATAAAGCGCATGCCATTGCCCGTTCGTCCGCATGTGGTAATGCTTTCTGCCGCCATGCAGGATACCACGATGCGCATGTGCACAGCAGCGGGTGCTGATTTTTGCATGATGAAGCCTGTGGATACCGGTAGTCTTGCGCAGCGGCTTCGCGCCCTGTGTGCGCCTGCCGCCGTACCTGCGCAGCTACAGGCGGAAAATCCTGACCCTGAAGCCCGCCGCCGCACCATTGAGCGCACTGTAACGGACACCATTCATTCTGTAGGCATCCCCGCCAATATAAAGGGCTATCAATATCTGCGGGATGCGATTATCATGTCCATTTCCGACGCAGAGCTTATCGGTGCTATCACAAAACAGCTCTACCCCAAGGTTGCAGGCAGACACAATACATCCCCTTCCCGCGTTGAACGTGCCATTCGCCATGCGATTGAAGTTGCTTGCATGCGCGGAAATGATGAGGTTCTCTACCGTCTTTTCGGCTATACCGTCAATAACAACAAGGGAAAACCCACAAACTCCGAATTTATTGCCCTCATTGCGGATAAACTCCGTCTTGACCTGCAGGTAGGATAGTTTGCTACCATACCCCATACAAAACAAGGCATTGCCTTCAAATTCTATTGAAAGCAATGCCTTGTTTATTGCTTAATGTTATTCCAGTACAATCAGTGCCATAAAATGCAGGTTCTCTGTACCTGTATTTTTTATGCCGTGCCCTTCTCCGCTGGGCGTAAAGGTTACGTCCCCCGAAGAAACCGTGATTTCCGTGCCGTTATCATTATATGTACCTATGCCGGACAAAATGTAATAGCTTTCGCTCTCGCCTTCATGCGTATGAAATTCCACCTCGCCACCCGGCACCAAAACCGCATGGGCATATGTTCGAACCTTCTCCGGCTTTGCAGGCGCCACCGTCAGCTTATTTATAGTAAGTGTACCGTTTTCCACCTCTGCGCGCTTTTCAATGTCTAACCTTTTGGTTACCATTTTATACATCTCCTTTTTCTTTTTATTATATCATCTCCCCCGCTGCCTTGCAAGTGTTTGACAAAACTTGATAAAATTCTCATAAAAAGCTTTACATTTTTGTATATACATGATATAATATTTTCATAAACTAAAAATATCTTTAATTCGATGCAGAGACATCGACAAGAAGACATACGGAGAACTTAAGGCTTGCCTTGTCTGTTTTTTGCACGGACAAGGTATTTTTTGTAAAACAAAGGAGGAAATCGAACATGAAACTTGTCTATGGGGTTAAGGACAAACCCAAATTCGGTCAGCTGCTGATTTTCGCACTGCAGCAATTACTTGCCATTATGGCAGCAACACTGGTTGTTCCCGTTATCGTTGGAAACGGCATGCAGCCGGCAGCGGCACTTTTCGGTGCCGGTATCGGTACACTCGTGTATGTACTTTTCACAAAAGCAAACAGCCCTGTTTTCTTAGGTAGCTCCTTTGCCTTTATCGGCTCTATGTTTGCTGCCTTTGCAGGTGCAGTCAGCGTACAGGCAGGCTATATGGGTCTTTTAATCGGTGCGCTTTTTGCAGGTCTTGTGTATGTAGTCATTGCCCTGATTGTAAAGCTTGCAGGCGTAAAATGGATTAACAAGGTAATGCCCGCAGTTGTAATCGGACCCACAGTTGCTATTATTGGTCTGTCCCTTGCAGGCAATGCCGTAGCAGACCTTACAAAGGCAAACATGGAAACAGGCTCTCCGTATGTAGCACTTATCTGCGGTCTGATCACCCTTGGTGTTACCATGGTATGCTCTACCTACGGTAAGAAAATGACAAAGCTTATTCCTTTCATCATCGGTATTATCGCCGGTTATCTTGCCGCAACTATTTTCTATTTTATCGGCAAAGCGGCTGATATTCCTGCTTTTATGGTTATAAACTTCGCTCCTTTTGCGGAAATGAGCAACATCGTAGCCCTTCCGGACTTTACATTCATCGCCGCATTTAAAGGCATCGGCGAAATTGACAGTGCTTACATCGGCACAATTGCCGCCGCCTACATTCCGGTTGCTTTCGTTGTATTTGCCGAGCACATTGCCGACCACAAGAACTTAAGCTCCATTATCGAGCAGGATCTTTTGGAAAACCCCGGTCTTCACAGAACGCTTCTGGGTGACGGTATCGGCTCCATTGCAGGTGCAATCTTTGGCGGTTGCCCCAACACCACATACGGCGAATCCGTAGGCTGCGTTGCTATCACCAAGAACGCTTCCGTCACAACGATTATTACTGCCGCTATCGGCGCACTCCTCATTTCCTGTGTAAGCCCCTTCGTTGCATTTGTAAACACTATTCCCTCTTGCGTAATGGGCGGTGTTTGCATGGCACTGTATGGCTTTATCGCAGTATCGGGTCTTAAGATGATTAAGAATGTGGACCTTGACAAGAACAAAAACCTGTTCGTTGTCAGCGTAATTCTTATCGCAGGTATCGGCGGGCTTTCCCTGTCCTTCGGCCAGGTTACGATTACAAATATCGCCACCGCTCTCATCCTGGGTATCCTGACAAATCTTCTGCTGAATAAAGCAAAAGAACAGTAAGTACATGCGGGCTGCCCTCGCGGCAGCCCGTCTTCTTTGGTGACACATATGAAATTCAAATCTCTTTTATACGATGAAAACGTTCTGGGTAAAAGTCTCAAGCGCATTGCCCATGAAATTCTGGAAAACACGGATAATGCAGAACGGCTGTGCCTTATCGGCATCAAAACCCGCGGCGTTCCCATCGCAATGCGCCTTGCGGATTTTATTTGGCAGATTGAAGGTATTCGTGTGCCTGTAGGTATTTTGGACATCACACTGTATCGGGACGATTTATCCGCCGGTGATGACCCCATTGTTTCTGAAAGCCACATTGACTTCGATATTGCGGGGCGCGACGTTATTTTAGTAGACGACGTGCTGTTCACCGGTCGCACCGTTCGCGCTGCACTGGATGCAATTGTGCGCTTTGGCAGACCCGCCAAAATCAAGCTTGCTGCCCTCGTTGACCGGGGACACCGCGAGCTTCCCATCCGTCCCGATTTCGTGGGGAAAAATATCCCTACTTCAAAAACAGAAATTGTCCGCGTGTCCCTTTCCGAAATTGACGGTAAGGATGCAATTGAACTTTACGAGAAATAATACGCATTAAAACAGGAAAAACGAGAGTACTGCCTAAAAGCAATGCTCTCGTTTTTAGTCAAACCTCATTTTATTTCCACCGGTATCCAGATTTCATAATATCGGTTCTTTCTTCGTTTTTCTCTATCCGTGCAAAGGTGATAAACCTCCACCTCGTAATCTCCCGACAGTTTATAGCCGGAATCCGGCAGCCACGAATTAAAAATCAAATCGCGAAGCCTTGGAAGCGCGTCCCCTGCGTAGCCGCCTTTTTCGGTGATAAACTTTGCGTACAGACCCGCGGGAATACTTTGCTTTTCAAGTTTTTCTCCGCTTACGTCTTCTTTTTCCCGCGCGATTGCATACCGCCCCTTGTCCCAAATTCCGTACCATACGCCATCAAATCCTTCACAAATTTTCCCCGGTACAAAATCCAAATCCTGTGCCCACATATGGTGTTCTGCTTCAAATCGCTCTGCCGCACATGTGCCAAATTCTCTTGACACGCCGTACACATCGAGCGCCGAAACCATTTCCACTTTACAATTCATTTTTTCCGCCCCTTTAATCATAATGTGAAAGGATACCGGCGGATACGGCGAAATTGTGCCGCCATGCCTTCTGAGCGTCATCGGTGTTATGCCGTGCTGCAAGGTAAAGGCTCTTCGAAACGCATCCGGGCTTTCGTAGCCGTATTTCACGGCGATATCCACGATTTTTTCCTTCCCCGCCTGCACATCATATGCCGCAAGCGTCAGCCGCCTGCGCCGCACATATTCCTTGAGGGTCATACCCGTCATGTAACTGAAAAACCGCATAAAGCTGTCCTTTGTGACGCACGCAATTTTTGAAACCTCCTCAAAATCAATTTCACTTTGCAAGTTTTCTTCCACAAAACGCATGGCATCTGTAAGCTGCTTCAGCATATATCTTGCCTCCCTTCTATATATAGTATATCAAACCTGTACGCGCCGTTCCCGACTTTTTATGAGCAACTTTAATACGATACCAAAAAAGACAGTCCAAAGAACTGTCTTTTCATTTTTTATTTTGTCCGGATTATCTAACTTCGTCCAACGTCTTTGCCTCTGTGTGCTCTACCGGCTTCCATACAACCTTTTTAAAGAGCGCAATGACGGAAATCGGCACATATGTAAAGAGGAATACGGGGAACAAAATTAAGTACCAGATTTTCTTTCCGGAAGAACATTTAATTTTATCCCATTCCGTGATAACCGTAAGCGTTCCCATCAGCATAAACATAAAATAAAAACTGAGTAGTGCACTGCAGATGGCACTTCCCGTAGCCACGCGAATGTCCGTCCCCATATTGGGCACAAAGCAAGAAGTAATCAAAATGGTCAGGTTTATCAAAATGGTGAGCAGCGTAAAGAGATACGCCGGTGCCACCGTCATAAACATATCAAAGCACGGAAGCGCTTTTTTTCGACTGGTAAAAATATTTCTCCAAAGCCGCTTGCCATAATGGGAAAGAACCTGATAAAACCCTTTTGCCCACCGAAGCCGCTGGTCCCAGGACTGCTTCATGGTTGTAGGCTGTTCGTCATATAAAACAGCATATTCGCAATATCCGATTTTCTCCCCTGCAATAACACTATCAATGGTGAATTCAATGTCCTCCGTAAGAAGATGGTGCTTCCAGCCATTGTTTTTCGCAATAATATCCCGATGCACCAAAAAGCCCGTGCCGGAAATGGCGCAACTTGACCCAAGCCGCATGCGTGGATTATTTAAATAGCGTGCTTCGCGCATAAACCAAAGCGCATACCCTGCGGAAATCCAGTTATCATCGTAGTTTTTGGAATTGCGGTAGCTTGTTAAAATGCGGTGCCCCTTATCAAACATTTTATTCATTTCCGCAATGAAGTTTTCGTCCAAAAGATTATCGGCATCCAGTACACAATAGCCCTCATAGGATTCAAAGGAGCCATTTTGCATCATTTGCTTGAAAAGAAAATCGAGCGCATAGCCCTTGCCAATTCGGCTTGTATCCTTTCTTTCGTATACGATCGCACCGTGCTCCCTGCAAATTTGCGCCGTATCGTCGGTACAGTTGTCGGCAATTACAATTACATCCAGCGCATCTTTCGGATAATTCTGGTTATGTATACTGTTTATCAGGTGCCCGATTACTGTTCTCTCATTCCGCGCCGCAATGATAACGGCAAAACGATGAAACGCGCGGGGCGGCTCATCATTTTTAAGCGGCTTTCGGTATAAGAAGCCCACAATGGCATATAAAACCTGATAGGCATACATGAGCGTAAATACAATAAATACAATTAAATTAAAGATTCTGACAAATTGTTCCATAACTCGCTCCTTCTGTAATCTTTCAAACAAAAGAATTCTGTGTTTTTTGCTTTTGCGGACAGAAAACAACCATCATATTCGACCATGCAAGTGTATCACAAACAAGGGGGAAATGTCAAGTCTTTCCGCTTTATTTTTTCCGGCAATAAAAAATATTCCATTTTTACGGGATTTATGATAAAATAAAAGCACAAAAGGAGGTTTATTTATGCTCACACATCCATTTCCCCCGCTTTTCAATTCCAATTCCCGCATTTTAATCCTTGGAAGCTTTCCTTCCGTAAAGTCCAGAAAACAGATGTTTTTCTATGGTCACCCGCAAAATCGCTTCTGGCGCGTTTTGGCATCTGTATTTTCCTGTCCTGTTCCTGTTACGATAGCAGAAAAAAAGGCATGTATTTTATCCCATAACCTTGCTCTTTGGGATGTTCTGGCAAGTTGTGAAATCGAAGGCAGTGCCGACAGCACCATCCGTAATGCCACACCAAACGACCTTTCCGAAATTCTTTCCACCGCGCCCATTCAGGCAATTTATGTAAACGGAAAAACAGCAGAAAAATATTTTATTCGATATACCGAGCCGAAAATTGGCAGAAAAGCCATTTGTCTTCCCTCTACCTCCCCCGCAAATGCCGCCTTTTCTTTAGAGCGGCTTTATGAGGCGTGGCGCGTTATCCGACAAGATGCAAAATAAGCTCTGTTATAAAAACCGCACCACATGCCGATGCCGCCACAAACAAAAGACTTTTTTCCAGATACGCCGTAAAAAGTGCGGCTAAAAAACCAAAAATTGCGGAAGCTGTGCTTTCCGTGGCATAAAAAATTGCAGGAACGGTCATGACGCTCAGCACGGCATACGGAATATAATATAAAAACGACAAAAGAAAACGGTTTTTAATTTTCCGCTTTACGAGCACCAACGGCACCATACGGACAAGATATGTCACCCCCGCCGTGACCAGTAAATATGCAAAAAAACGAAAATCAGGCATTATCTTCCGCCTCCTTTACATCCACCGCAATAGGAAAAAGAATTGCCATTGCGGCACTAGCCGCCACTGCGCAAAGAATAATGGAAAAACCGTTTGGCACGTTTCTAAGCGCCGGAACATAGTAAAAAAGGCAACTTAAGAAAACGGCTAAAAGGACACAAAAAGCTGTGGATTTACTTTTTTTGGCGCCGGGCAGTACAATCGCCACGAACATACCATAAATGGCAACGCCCAGTGCAGAAACCAGCATGGAAGGGAGAATATCTCCTGCCACTGCACCAAGGAGTGTTCCTGCGCTCCAGCCCAAAAACGGTGTTAAAATTAAGCCGTGCATATATTGCCGCCCTACGTTCTCTTTTTGTCCCGTGGCTACGGCAAACACTTCATCCGTGTTCACGAACGCGATCAAAAATCTATCCCTAAGGCGTATATCCATTGCAAGCCTTTGCGAAAGCGAAAGGGACATGAGTGCATATCGGGCATTGATAACAAGCTGTATCAGCGCAAGCTCCAAAAGAGAGCCTCCCGCCGCAATGATGGGCACGGCAGCAAATTGCCCTGCACTTGTAACATTCGTCATGGAAAGGAGCACCGCTTCCAAAACGCGTATACCACTTCCTACCGCAAAAATTCCGAATGCAAACGATACGGATAGGTAGCCGAAGCAAATAGGAAGTCCGTCACGGATTCCCCGTAAAAAATCCTGTCTTTGTTTCATATGTAAAAATCCTCCAAGGCTTATTGTAGACCTGTGCCAAGTTAAGGCAAGATTCAAAGAGTTTAATTTCACAACTTACAAATCATTTTTACTTTCAATGGTCTTTTTGTTAAAAATTCAGCGTTTTTGTCCATTGTTGTTCTCGGATGTTGGTATACATCAATTCCTATCGTAATAGGTTCATCAATAATGTACAAATATCCTTTTTGCGTTCCATTATGACGAATTACACCATGTTCATCATATTCCAAAGTGTTTGGTTGATGCGCAAAGGCTTCCGCAAGTTCTTTCCACGGCGTAATGGTACTATTTGTTTTTAATTCAGAAAAAACCTCATTTGAACCATGGTACCAGATTCCACTTGGCTGTATTTCCATTATCAACGATCCTCCTGCATAAATTCAAGTTTGTCTTTTTAATAAAAATGGACAAAATATCTATGAAAATGAGTAAACGATTGCGATGATAGCTGTTTTAGCGATATACTCACTTCGTTCGTGCGATATATTTGTTTCTCAAATGCGATATAACTCCGTTTTGCTCCGTTTCGATATGATATAAATTCCTTTTTCTCGTGCCGTAGGCACATATCGCATCGAAGATATATCGCGTACATAGTACATATCGCAAATTCCGTTAGGAATTTATATCGCTGATTTCATCTTCGATGAAATCATTATACCATATAACCTATCACTTTACAATGTTTTCCGCGAAAACTTACGATGCAAACAAAAGAACAGCCCGGAAAGCAAATTCTTTCCGGGCTGTCTGTGTTTTTACTTATATCAGTTTTTCGTAATCACTACCGTTTGAATATCTTCAATCCATTCCACCGTCGCACCGAGGTTTTCGGCTACGAAACGGAGCGGCAGGTACGTTCTGCTGTTTTCAATGAAGGATATGGCATCGAGGGCAACCTCGTTTCCGTTTACCGTAGCTTTCGCTTCCCCTATCGTCAGACGGATATCGATTTCGCCAAGTGTAATAGAAACAGTCTGTGCATTTTCATCCCACAAAACAGTTGCGCCAAGGGCTTCGGCTACAAAGCGAATCGGAAGCATTGTTCTGCCGTTTACAATCTTCGGTGCTACATCGTTTT
>JAZROH010000044.1:0-34945 GCA_045648645.1 Clostridia bacterium
AAAACCATGCCGAGAATGCCGATAAGGCGAAGGCCTGCATACATAACCATTAAAATCAGCAGCGGATGCAAGCCGATTTGGCGGGCAACCAGATGGGGCTCCACCATCTGCCGCACTGCAAGGCATATGAGATACAGAACAATCAGCATAATGCCGAGCCGAATATCCCCTGCTACAAACGCATACACACCCCACGGAATCAGAACCGTTCCCGTTCCGAGAATAGGAATGGCATCAATTACGCTGATAATCAGCGCCATCAGAAGGGCGTAATCCGCCACCGCGCCGCCGATAATCAAAAAGCCGAGGGTGAGCTCCAGGAAAGTGATGCAAATCATAATAAGCTGTGCCCTTATATAGGCACCTAAGGCAGAGAACACATTTTGCATCAGCTTTTCCGAAAACTGCATGACCTTTTCCGGCATGGTTCGCCGAAGCCCCGCGGCGATTTCCTCCCTGTCGCTGCTCATAAAGAACGTTGCAATAAAAAATACAACGGCAAATACAATAGCGGAGGGAACACCGCGCATAACATCAAACGCGCCGCGCAGGGCGGGCATCGTATAGGAAGCAATGGAATCGGAAAGCTTGGTTCCGAAGCCTGCAAAAATCCGTTCCAAATCATCTGCAAAGCCGAAACGGGCAGCGAACGAATCGCGGAAGGCTTCGTATTGTCCCGCAATGCCGGCAATAATCACATCGCTTTTCTCTATAACTGCATTCATTTCATCCCACAGTCTTCCCAAAAGCATGCCTATCACCGTTCCCAATATGCCGATGGCAAGGACAATGCCTAAAATAGCGCCAAGGGGGCGGGGGATTTTAAAACGCTTTTCCAAGGTGCGCACAACAGGCTCTATGATTTTAGATAAAAAGTATGCAAGCACAAACGGCAAAAACCAGACAAGGAGCCGCGGCAAGAGCAAAAACACAAAGAGAACACAAAGGATTACGCCAACTGCAACAACGCCGACGCGAAATGCTTTTGTTTTATCCATTTTCCTTCGTCCTTTCTAAAAGGTCGGGGCGTTTTTCCCTTGTCCGCTCCAGCGATTTCTGTTTGCGCCACTCCGCAATTTTTGCCTGATGACCGCTGAGCAGAATTTCCGGCACATGCCGCCCCATAAATTCCGGCGGACGGGTATATTGGGGATACTCCAAAAGCCCGTCGGCGAGGGATTCGCTTTCGCTGTTGCCGTGCTGCACAACGCCGGGCACCATACGCGCAACTGCGTCAATCACCGCCATTGCCGGAATTTCTCCACCGGTCAGCACATAGTCCCCAATGGAAATTTCTTCATCTACAATTTCTTCCAGAATACGCTCGTCCACGCCCTCATAATGCCCGCAAAGCAAAATCAAATGCGCATAATCGGCAGCCAGACTTTTTGCCTTCTCCTGCGAAAACACCTTTCCTTGCGGAGAAAGATAAATCACATGCGGACGGTAGGAAAGCGAATCGGTAATCGATTTCCACGCACTGTAAATGGGCTGGGGTGCCATAACCATGCCACCGCCTGCGCCGTAAGGGTAATCGTCCACCCGTTTGTGCTTATTCTCTGAAAAATCCCGTATATTTATGTATCGCAAATGCAAAAGACCCTTTTCCACCGCACGTCCGATTACACTGTCACCGAGGACAGCCTCAAACATGCCGGGAAACAGGGTCAAGACATCAATCTTCATCGTCCAAAAGTCCCTTCAAAGGTTTTATCGTGATTTGCCGTGCCGTAAGATCCGTGGAAAGCACTACCTCGTCAATTACGGGAATCAGGTACTCCTTATCCCCGCGCACTGTGTACACGTCATTCGCACCGGTCTTAAATACATCGACAACCTTTCCAAGATTACGCCCCTCGTCCGTTACAACGGTCATACCGAGAATGTCGGCAATATAAAAGCGCCCCGCAGGAAGCGGCGGTAAATCGGCGCGGCTTACGGAAATTTCCATTCCCACAAGCCTTTGGGCTTCTTCCACCGTATCTACGCCTCTAAGCTTTAAAAGCACCGCACCGCGACTGACGCGATATCCTAAAAGCGCATGCGCCTGTCCCGAGGAAAGGTGTACGGTTTTCACATTTTTAAAAAAATCCGGACCGTCTGTATAATACAAAGCCTTCACTTCGCCACGCAGTCCGTGTGTATTTACAATTTTGCCGCAAAGGAGCAAAATAATTCCTCCATTTCTTCGCCGTAGCGATGAGGGGCTGGCACTTTAAGGCACAGTCCCTCTCTGCACGCGTGTGCTGCAAGCTTAAATAATGTCAACGTTAACCTTGACGTTCTTTCTTGCAGCAGCCGCCTTCATCAGCGAACGGATTGCTTTTGCAATCTTGCCCTGCTTACCGATTACCTTTCCCATGTCGCTTTCGTTTACATGGACCTCGAGCGTAATAATATCGCCTTCCGTCTTTTCTTCGATTACAACATCGCCGGGGCAGGTTACCAGAGATTTAACAATAAATTCCAGCAGCTCTTTCATAGCTTTTCTCCCTCAAAATTAGTCTACAATGCCGCTTTTCTTCAGCAGTGCCTTAACACTGTCTGTCGGCTGTGCACCGGTGGCAATCCACTTCTTTGCCTTTTCGCTGTCGATTTTGATTTCGGAGGGTTCGGTCATCGGATTGTAAGTACCGATTTCTTCGATGAATCTGCCGTCACGCGGGTATCTGGAATCTGCAACTACCACTCTGTAAAACGGAGCCTTCTTTGCACCCATCCTTCTGAGTCTGATTTTTACTGCCATTGTCTTTCACCTCCTTTATTACATTCCAAAAGGAAAGCGCTTTCGCATCTTTTTCCCTTTGCCCATAAACTGCTTCATCAGTTTTTGCATATCGTCAAACTGCTTTAAAAGCCGGTTTACGTCCTGTACACTCGTGCCACTTCCTGTGGCAATGCGCCGTTTTCTGGAAGCGTCCATTATCTGTGGATTTTCTCTTTCCCGCGGCGTCATGGATTTAATGATTGCCTCGGTTCTCGCCATTTGTTTTTCGTCAATCTGCGCGCCCTCCAGTGCCTTTGCATTTACGCCCGGCAGCATACCGGCAAGCCCGGAGAGGGGGCCCATATTCTTCATTTGCTCCATTTGGTCAAGAAAATCCTGTAAGTCAAACCGCTGTTGGCGAATTTTTTGTTCCAGCTGTGCGGCTTTTTTTTCATCAAAGGCTTCCTGCGCTTTGTCGATAAGCGTAAGCATATCGCCCATGCCGAGAATACGGGAGGCGAGCCTGTCGGGATAAAACGGCTCAATGTCCTGTAATTTCTCGCCGATGCAGGAAAATTTTATCGGCTTGCCCGTTACGGCTTTTACGCTCAGCGCCGCGCCGCCACGGGTATCGCCGTCCATTTTGGTAAGAATAACACCGTCAATACCCACCTGCCCGGCAAAGCCTTCGGCAATATTTACGGCATCCTGCCCTGTCATAGCGTCCACCACAAGCAGAATCTCCGTGGGATGCACCGCCGCCTTCATGCGCACCAGTTCATCCATCAAGGCTTCATCTACCTGCAGCCGTCCCGCCGTATCGAGAATTACCGTGTCAAAACGGGAAAGGTCACAGCTCTCCACCGCTTCCTTGGCAATTTGGACGGGGTCCTGACAGTTTTCCTTTGTAAATACCGAAACGCCGACCTGCTCTCCGACAACCATAAGCTGCTTAACAGCCGCCGGACGGTACACGTCACAAGCGACGAGAAGCGGGCGTTTTCCCTGTTTCTTTAAATACCCTGCAAGCTTTGCACTCGTTGTCGTTTTACCGGCACCGTTTAGCCCCACCATCATGAGAACCGTGGGCGGCTTCGAGGATACCGCAAGCTTTGACTGGGTGCCGCCCATGAGCTCTACAAGCTCATCGCGGACTATTTTTATAATCTGCTGTCCGGGCGTAAGGCTCTCCAGCACATCCGTCCCCACAGCTTTCTCGCTTACAACCTTAATAAAATCACGGGCAACCTTGAAGTTTACGTCGGCTTCGAGCAGCGCCAGACGCACCTCACGCATCGCGTCCTTAATATCCTTTTCGCTGACGCGACCCTTCCCGCGAAGCTTTTTAAATACATTTTGCAGTTTATCGCCTAAGCTTTCAAATGCCATTTGCTTCCCTTTCCAGTAAGCGGGCGAGAGCTTCCGCCGCCTTATAGAGGCGCGTTTTCTCCTCTCCGCCGTTCTCCGACTCCCGATAGGCTTCCAGCACCTCGCTTGCCGCGCCGTACAGCGCCGCATGCCCCAGCACCGCTTCCATTTCCCGAAGCCGCTTTTCTCCCTGCAGGATAAAACGGTGCACGCCTTGACGCGTTACGCCAAATTCCGCCGCAATCTCTGCAAGAGAATAATCCATATTATAATACATATCCAGCGCTTCCCGCTGCCGCCCTGTAAGAAGCGGCCCGTAAAAATCGAGAAGATAGCCGGCACTCAAATTCTTCATGCGCCACCAAGCTTTCTAACTAGTGTAAACCAAAAAAAGTTTACAGCTTTGTTAGTATACACGATTTTCCCCGCTTTGTCAAGTATTTTTTTAAAAATTTACATTTTGTAGAACGCAAAGCGCCAAAATACCGATGCTCATCAGCGCAAGACTTATAATAAACTGCCTGAGTATTGACCGCATGCGTACCCTATATTCATCCTGCGCAAACACGCGGACAAGCTGATTTAATATTTCTTCATCTCCGATTTCCTGCCCGTGGGCAACCTGCCCTGCCTTCGCCCTTGCTGTTCGCTGTATTTCCATATGCACCACCGAAAAGCGGAAGATTGCTACGCAAAGCCAAACCGACATCACCGTAGTTCCCGCATAAATCAGGCTATACCAAACAGGATGGGAAAGCTTGCCGAGCTCCATGGTAACAAGGTTTAGGAAAAACGTTGCCGGAATGCCGGATAAAATACCGGCTACAAACATACTGTAATTGGTATCGGCGTGCATAATGCCGCACATTTTTCTTCGCCACGGCGGCATTTTCTGCCACATGTGCCGCTCACGCGTGCGCAAAAGGCGGATATCTATTCCTGCCATCCTGTCAGCCTCCCGAATTTCAGTTGAATTTTATCCCGCTTTTTATCAAGTGCGAGCACGGTGCGCCTATCACAAGTAGACGCGGACAGCTTTTCCATGATTTCTTTCAGTTCCGTCAAATACTCCTGCATCCGCCGCTCGGCAATGCCCGTAAGTCTTCCGTTTCCCTTTCGGCGCTCCAGTTCTTCTTCAATATCCCGTCGAAGGGCATCCGCATCCAAAAAGGCGCTTTCCTGTTCCGCGTTGATTTCCTGCACCACCGCGCCGTATTTCTCATTGTATTCCGCCGCAAAATGTTCCTCAATATAGATGCGGAACAGTGCGCAGCAGTATCGAAGCGTGCCGAAGCCGCCGTAATGGGTTTCGTCCTCCACTTCCACAATAAAGCCTCTCTTTTTCAGGATATCAAAGGCATGATTTTCCCAGCCGTGGTAATAATCCGAAATTCCTGCCCCGATGGTTTTTTTAAGGAGTGCCTTTTGTTCCTTCGTCATGCTTTCGCACCAGATGTCGAACTGTCCCTGTACCGCCGCAAGTGCCCTGTCGGTAATCTCCGTTTCCGAGGTAATGCCTGATCGCTTACACTTCAAAAGCACGGACGCCGTTTGCTTGGCAATCGACGGAAGCCCTCCCGAAAGCTGAAATAAAAGCTCCTTTTCCGCTGCAGTAAAGAAGGCTTCCTCGCCCACAGGCGTAAAGCTTTCAATAAAATCGTCAAATTCTTCCCGTTCCATGCCCGTTACCGTGGCAAACTGGCTTTTAAAGGAATGAATAAAAAAGGAAGTGGTAAAGTTTTGGGTGTGGCTGCCGTTACCCGGGTCAAAATCGCAGTCGGTCGCTACCACAAAGTGCATTTTCGTCGCATTTGCCTTATCCAGCACGCGAAAAATCTCATAATGGTCATTGCAAACGGTTTCGCTTCTTGAAATATGATGAAATTCATCTAGTACCAGAGAAACGCCATAGCCGCCCTCCCGCAAAATCCGTACCATTTTCTCCAGCCGGTCACTCACATCCCCGTCCCGATTCTCCGCTTTTGCCGGAAATACAGGCTGTTTTTCGATGGGTACATATTTTTCCACGTATGCCGCAAGTTCATTGCAAATATCGTCAAACCAGTCTTCGGGGTCAGGGTTTTTGCTCGTCATAATCATGGGGTACAGCTGTCCGCGCGCGGCAAGCTCCCGACACCTTTCGTCCGAAAAATAGCGGGATAAGAGCCGGCTTTTGCCTGCACCGAAAAGACCGTACACCCCACAGGTAATCGTTTCCCCCGCCGGCGCGTTTTCTATAAGCTGGTCAAACCAACGGACAATATATCGGTAGGGAATCGGGTAGGTACTTTCCATATCAAACGGGTTATGTATCTGTGCTCTCATTTTCATCGTTCCTTTCTTCCATTTATCTGAAGTACAGCTCTCTTGGCGCATACTGCCCGAAGACCACTCTGTACATTTCCGAGGTAAATTTATATTCCCCTTCCGCGAAGGTGATAAACCCGCGCGCCTGCAGGCGCGTCAGCGCCTCTTCTATATTCTGCACCCCTGCCTTTTTCTCTATAAGGCTTCGCGTTGCACCATCTCCCGGTGCCATTGCATAGGAAGCAATGGTTTCGATTACCTCATGCTCACCCGTTCCATAGTTTTCAAACATTTTTTCAAGCCCCGAGAACATACCGCCGTCCGTTTTCTGCTTATCAAAGGCATCATATACATCATAAAGATGAATATTTCGCCGCGTGCCGCAAAGAGGCGGTCGCCGATAGATGTCCACAAGCGTATTGAAGATACGCAAGGTATAAAATACCTGCCCGTTTGTCAGCCGCCAAAGCGCCTGCCGTGCCTCCTCATCCGGACGAAGCCCTGACCGATTTGCAAAGGCATCCAAAAGCTCTTCATATTCTTCCTTCGGCATGCAGCCCACACGGAAGTTCTTGGCAAGCTGGAAGAACTGGCTTTTCCCTGCCGTATCAAAGATAATCCCCGTAAGGTCATCCGAGCCGCAAATCACAAAGCCGATTACATCGGATAGATTTCTAACGGCATGCTCCAAAAGATTAAATAAATCACGCACCGAGGAAACGGAAATGCCCTTTTCAATTTCGTCAATGAAATACAGAAGCTTTTGTCCGGGTGCAAAGGCATCCCGAAACGCTCTGTAAAAGCCTGCCAGCATCAAGGCATCCAATTCTCCGGTCTTAGGAACAAGCGCTTCTATGCGGTGGTATTCTTCGGAATTTAAAATATCCAGTTCCTTATGCTTGTGGGCAAATTCTGTGGCAAAAGCCGTAACAAAAATTTGCCGCAGGCTGTTTACCTTTCCCGCATCATAGTATACGCACGACCATACCGGCGACACCTCTTCCGCAATCGACTGTATTTTATGAAGAAGTGACGTTTTGCCCACGCGTTTCGGTCCGTTTATCACCATTGCGGGGACATCCTTTACAGGACGCGGACGATAGTGCACTCCGCCGTTTTCGTCGGTTTCCTTGATGTAAAATTCCGCTTCGAAATCACGGATTTCCGACGTTCTACCAATGAAGTCCCCGATTTTCTCCACTTCTATCGGCTGTTCCGATAGGGGATTGGGGGCATACTCTGTTCGGGGCAGAACTTTTACGCTGAAGCTGCCGAGGTTTTTGGAATACGCCTTATCTGCAAAGGTATACGATATGCGAAGGGCAAAGGAAATATCCTCTCCCACCTCTTCTGCCGGCAGTAAAAACGCGAACGGCGCACGATAGGCGGCATACAGCGTTTCCATATATGCCGTGCGGCTTTCCTCGCCGCTTTTGAGGGTAAGCACAACGCTTTCTGCACTTTCCAAGCCAAAGTTTTCCACATAGCCCGTCACAGGTGTACCCTCGGAAATGCCTTCGGTATCCAGTACCACCTTAAAGAGAGGCGTCTGTTTGCGCTCTTCAATTTCATCCTCCAGCATCAGCATAAGGCTATACAAAATACGGTTTGCGTTTAAACCTTCTTCCGCATCCTCCAGCACCATTTCTCCGCCTTCCTCTTCCGGTGCTTCTTCCTGTATATTTTCTTCCGGCTCTTCTTTTAAATCGGCTTCGACCACCGTCGTTTCCAAAAGTGCGCGTTCCGCCGCCGCAGCCGCTCGTTTTTCATCCGGCTCCGCCTGCGCTTTTGCTTTCGCCTCTTCTGCTTTCTGTTTCCAGAAGCTCTCGGCGCCTGCGCGGAGTGCCTCGGCATCCTGTGCAGCAACGCCTTTGAGTCGTTCTATTTCCTCTATCTTTCTGTCTTCCTCCCAAAGTGCCCGGATCTGCGTGGCACTTTCCGCAGTTGCAAGATACCGGGCAATGCTTTCCCTGAGAAAACATGCCTCGGGACTATCTGCCGCCGACAATAAATGCTGCAAGTGACTTTCCTGCCCCGCAAAATACTTTCTGTATTCCGCAAGACTTGCAAGCTCCCCGAAAATATCTACAAGCACATGGCAAAGCATGTTTGCCGTTTCCGGCTGCACTGCCGAAAGGGGTGCAAGACTCATTATAATTTCCGGCACATATCGCATGCATTCCGATACGGTTTCCTGCCGTCTTGCCTCTCTGTATACCAAAACTGCCAGCCTGCCGAAGAAGGGCTGCAGCACTGCCGGTGTGGCTGAGAAAAAGTCCTCTGCCCGAAGGACCGCCGCGCCCGCCTCAAGGTCCGGCTTTGCTTCAAAGCGCGCCATCGCTTCGCGCCAGGCAAGCCCTGTTTTCACATTTGCGGTGTGCGAAAGCGCATACCGCACAAATTCTGTTTCCACCATAATATTCTTATCTTGCGCGGCAGAAACCTGCGGTTCTTTTGTTTCCGCTTCTTCTGTATCTTCCCCCAGTCCCAGCAGCTCAAAAATGGGAAGATTTCGAAGCGAGGGATGGACAGAGGGACTGAAAAAGTGGATGGGATTTGCTTCGTTTTCCACCTTTTCGCGAAGGTACAGACGGCATCGGCTCTTATCCGCCTCTTTCTTAAACCGCCATTCGCCGTATCGGAATAAAAGCTCGCCCATTTCCGCGTTTTCCGTCTGAATATCTGCCGCCAATCTTTCAAATTCGGTGTAATCCTCTGTAACCGTGAAAAAGACCGCTGCACACAGTTTTTTCTGCAAAGGCGTCATAAGCGGTGCAATGCGCGCAATATCCCGTGCACGGGTGGAAGCAAAATGTACCCCGAAAATATTGATAAGCTTATTATATTCCGTGGCATTTTTGAAATTCTCCACCGTTTCCGGATCGCCGTTTACCAGACAGCAGAACTTATGCCGTTGCCTGCACACAGCATGTGTAACGTTGGAAACGCGGTTTTCTACCGAATGCTCTGCCGCCGCCTTGTCCGTATCAAATAACAGCCATAAAATCGGCGCAACTGCCTTATAAAGTCCCCTGTCAAACAGCAGATTGCCAAGTGCACGAAGGAAATCGCGATAGGATCTGCACATTACCTGCTCCGGCACGGTTTCCTTTTGCCGCACAACCAAAGCGGAAGCCGCTTCCATATAGGCATCGGGCATACGCTTTAGCTTTTCCGTTGTTACGCTGTCTAAAAGCATCACCCGAAGAATCGGCAAAAGCACCCCAAACTGTTCGGGAGAAAGCCGACTGAAAACCTTATCGCACCAAAGCTCCATACTGGTTTTATCCAAAAGGGTACAACGGGCAAGGCGTTTTGCCGTTTCCCGATCCTCCACCGTGTACGGTACCTCGTCCATTGCCTCCACCTGCGCCCGCTCATCCGAGGACAGGAAACAGGCTATGCCCTCCCATGTGCCGTCATTTACGATCGTGTACGCAATGCTGCGCAGAAAGTTATAGCGTCCGATACCCGAAATATACGTATCAATTTCCCCGATTTGACGCGGCTCCTTATCTTCGGAAGAAAATGCAGGAATAAAGCTTCGCCAATTTGCCGTCAGACCGCAATACATAAGGCTTTCATATAGTTCTGCATCCCCCCGCAGCATCACGGCAAGATGCACAAAATCTTCTAGTTCCGCACGGCATTCCTCTTCTGTATTCACTTTGTCAAAAAAGGCATATAATTCTTCCTGATTTTTCGGTGCCCCGCTGATTTCCTCGCCCCGCGCCTCCAGATAGAACAAACCGCAGAAAAGACGTTTTACGTAATGCACAAATAAATTGGGGCTTGACCATGTTTTAGACAGATAGTTATAAAGTGCCGTATACGTTTCCGCCGCCTCTCCCTTTTCACCTCGTGCGGACAGGAAATAATAAAGACATTCGTGGTACAGCCCCTCCTCCGGGAAATAAGGGAGCAAACGGCGCATTGCCCCTGCCGCCACATCTACTGCCCCAGGGTCCGAATCGGTAAGCGCAGTCGTAATATAGTCTGTCATTTTATATACATTCATCATGCCGCCAAGAGGCAACAGAGCCTCTGCCGCCGCACGAATTTCGCCCTTTTCCTGCAGCTTTTCCGGTTCCTCGGTCACCGCAAGTGCAAACGCTTTCGCGGGGAAATCCGCCGTATTTTCTGCAAGCAGCTGCCGCATTACCATGCCAAGCGCAGCCTCTTGGGGGTACTTCACAAAAATCTCCAGCACCAGTGCTACAAGATGCTGTGGTGCTGCAAGCATATGCGCCGTGAAAATCTGCACGTATTCCTGTGCCAGACCACAGGCAAAGGCAAACCCTCTTCCGGCGGGCAGAATTTCTTCGTGTGCCGAAGCATTTCCGGAAAGTACATCATCTAAAACATGCAGAAAATGCATCGCCATCTCCCGCGGAATGTCCAAGCCCGAAATGCCCAGTGCCAGTAAATCCTTGCAGCCATTTTTTACGGAAAGCATGTTTGTGCGTTCCTTCTGCATCCGCAAAAGGGAAACACAGGTTCTAAGAAGCGGCAAATCGTTTTTCTTGGCAAAGGCAATTACCTCTTGCAAATCCTGCATATCCTGACTGTATTTCGCAATCGCGTAATACATATTGCCTACGGTTTCCGTGCCTTTATAAGAATAAATTTCCACGAGCCGCCGCCATGCTCCTGCAGACTGGTATGCTGCCGCCATACTGCAGATTACCTCCGCGCTTTCCCCTTCGCATTGCAGTCTGGAAAGGGTTTTCAGCGCCTCGTCTGTCCTGCGGTTGGTAAACGGATGCCATTTTTCCAAAAAGGACGGCGCACTTTCGGGATTTGGCGCTGTCAAAACCTCCGAGAATGCCGCAGAAAGGGCTTCCGCCGGCGAAGTCAGGCTGCCCTTTTGGCAACGCACCTCAAATTCCGCCCGACTTTCATGCGAGCGCCATATACGGCTGTTGTTCATCATAAAGCAGGCAAGAAGCGTGCTGTCCGCATCCTCGCATTGGCATAAAAACGTATATAGCGCACGGAACGCCCATTCGTCCCCTTTTTCTGCCGCATACGCCATAAATCCGTTTTTGATTTCCGCCATCGCGGTTTCGCCCAAAAGTTCTTTATATAAGGAAAAATCTACGTGCTCGCCAAAGAAAACATACACTTTTTCTGCCTCAGGTGTTGCAAGACAGCTGCATAAAAGCGTGAGGATTTCTTCACAAAGCACATCTTCATCAAATAACTGCTTCAGTACCGGAAGCATCGCGTCCGTGCTTGCCGCATCCCCTATAAAGGGCAACAGATGCTGGAGCATATCATACTCCTCTTCCGCAAGCAGCTTTTCAAGCACCGCTGCCGCACTTGCAAGACTCTCTGCATTTTCCAGATACAGCATAAATTTCTTTTCCTGCAATGCCGCACGTCTTTCGGGAAAGAGCGTTTCCAAAAATGCAAACACATGCTGCTTTGTGTTCTTTGCATAGGTTTCCATATCTTCCAGTGCTTCCACATACCAGTTCTCTGCCATTTCCCGCTGGGGATGACCCTCCTCGCGGGTGACCCACCATGCGGGTAGTGCCATAGGAAGCCCTTCCTCCATAGCGCAGGTAATCACAGCGTCCTGCGCCGCAGCATCGGGTACTGCCACCTCTAAAACAGGCAGACAGCTTTCGTATGTGCCACCAAATACGGCATTATGAAACATTTTACAAAGGAGTCTTGCCGTCCATGCATACATGTCTTTTTCGGCAAGCAACGCCCATAATACTGTCAGCATCGTTTTATCCGCCGTTTGAATAAACCGCTCTGCAAGCAATAAAAGCACTTCATCGACACGGGTATCTTCCGTCCTGAGCATACAAATTGCGCACATAAGCACGTGCCGCTTTGCTTTCCCGTGCGTAGTATTATAAAAAGCCTCTATAAATTCCGCTTCTTTTCCGGTTTCGTACAAAGCATCCAGATACATGCTATGCTCCGGTGAGTTGACTACAAAAAATCGGTTTGCCTCTTTATAAAGGGCTACCACTTCTTCAAATCGTTCGGTTTCATGGTAAATTTTCAGCATAGGATGGGCTGTTTTGGCACTTTCCGCCGCATGCCGCACCATATACCGCTCTGCAAGTCCGTTCTTATTTTTTTGCACGAAAAACAGGCGCACACCGACAGATGCCTCGTCCGTTCCATTCGGCAAATTTTTCAGCCGTCTTCCGATTGTGCTGATTTCTTCCTCGGAATATCCGTTTTGCTGCATAAATGCCGCATCTCCCACCATTGCATCAAGCGGCACACCGCTTATAACCGCCTTTTCAAAAGCATTCGGCTCATAAGCATCGAGAATTTCGCTTACCGCTTTGTTGATTGCCGTATTGTTCGTTTCCAGACTCGCCGTACGAATCCGTTCCAATACTGTGCGGTCAAAAACATTTCCAACAAGCGGCGCAATTTTCTCTAAAGCCGCTTCCTTTCCGTAATGCGAGAGCATCATGGACGCATATGCCCCACAGCATGCCCCGTTTCCTTCACAATATGCACGACGGACTTCGAAAAACAGTTCGCCCCATACGCTCAGTCCGCCCAGTTCCATTAAGGCAAGAATTTCGGCTGTGTTTTGCTCCGTTGCATACCGGCAAATATAACGCACCGCCAAAAGTCCCCGCCCGCCCAAAAACAGGCGCAGACGACGACCCGCCGATATATCATTTTTTTGCGTCGGGTACGGTTTTCCCGCCGCCATCATTATTTTATCGATTTCCGCTTTCGTATACCCAAGTTCAGAAAGCGCCAGAGGATCCTTACTGTATTTTTCAATTTCTGCGCCGTTTCCTTCAATCAGCGCCTTTTCAAACAGATTTACCGCATCCATGGGGATGGCTTTTTCGGAAATTGTCCGTGCCACCTCTGCCATCTTGTATGTACCCTCAGGTGCCGAAAGCAGCATTTCCCGCAAGTTATCGTCCGCCAAAAGTTCGGGATGTGCTTCTACAATTACTTCCCCCTCGGAAGGCGCGCCAAGCGCATTATGCGCCAAAACAGCCGCAACCTTCTGGTCAAACCCTACTTCCTCCAATGTCTTATATAAAAGCAGAACCTTTTTGTGTTCCTTTTCTCTTGCATATAAAAGCACAAGTGCTGCCCTTGCGGACGGCTCCACGCCCTCTTCCAAAAGGGTCATTTCCACCACGCGATTTCGGTTACCTTCGAGGTGCTGCAGAATACAGGCACGCTGCCAAAGCGCCTTTTCTCCCATATCCTCCACCTGCGGCTGCCGTAAATATTCCTCCATTGCGCCGGTCTGGGTATAGCCCATATTCCGCATTTCCGTTTCGTTTGCCGCCATCTGGCGTGCCCGATGAATATTGCCGGCAAGAATTTCCGCTTCAAATGCATTCGGCGCGGCAAAAATGCCGTCATCCAGAAGCGTTTCCAGAACATTGCCGATTTTTTCCTCCTGCAGTTCCTTCAAAAGCTTTTCAAAATACGGACGGTTGGTAGAGAACTCTACAAGGTCTGGATGTGCTTCCAAATACTTTTTCAGCGCTGCTGCGCCCTCCGTATAGCCAATTGCCGCCGCATACATCTGCATATGGCTGTATGCCGCATCCCCCAGCTCTTCCTCGTATTCCTGATACAGCCCGATTGCATCCTCATACGCTTCTGTTCGCACATAGATACGCAAAAGCTCCAGAATTGCCAAGCGGTTTGCAGCTCCGCCCTCCTCCAGCACGCCCCTGTAAAGTTCCGCCAGAATTTCGGGCTTTGCATCGGTTTTTAAAAGGGCGCGGTAGCGTTGGACCACCCGCATACCCGTTTTTTCCCACTCGCCCGTAAGTTTCGTAAGCCGCTCGGAAACCGCCTCTGCCTGCACGGCACTCAGCCCTGCTCTTTTACAAAATGCAGGGCTTTTCAGTTTCTTTGTAAGACTTTCCTTCGTACCGTCCCGAATTTCACGGAGCAGTAGCATGTCCCCCGTTTCATCCTCTTCGCCGTCTTGTACGAAGTCTTCCTCCTCCGGTTTCGGCGCAGGTGCCGCAAAGGTTAAAATGCCCGCAATTTCTTCAAACGGCACGGTGATAACCCCATCGATGGTGATGAGCTCCGCACCGCCGAGGAATACCCCGCGGACGATTCCCTCCTGCACCTGCCCGTCGGCTTTCTCAATACGCACCGCTTTTCCCATCAGTGTGAAAAGCTGCTGCATATATTCTGTGTTTTTATCCATTTCCGTAACCCCTTTTCATTTTCTATAAAAATCAGGATATGATTTTGTCAAGTTAGGTGAACAGTGAATAATAGGACCTACTAACTTTTCCCTATTTTTTCAATTGTTTTTCCTTAATCACTTTTCCTTAGAACCCGCAAGAATACTGGATTTTCTCGCACCCGATAGTATATGTAAATATCAAAATCGGCAAACTAATCTTTTAAATTGTATGGACTTGACACGCGTAAAATATAACTACTATATTGTTATTGTTGCAATTTGCACTCCTTCGGGTCTGAAAGAGGTCTGATAGTATCACCTTTCCAGATAAATGCTTTATATTTATACACACTTGAAGTTGAGAATATTGCACTGGCAGTCCCATTGTTTAAAGTGAGTTTTTGTAATTCTAACAACTTACCAAGAGTATCATAGGATGCAACATAGACAACGGCATCAGCAGGAGCATTTACAACAGATAAGTTAATAAATGCTTGCGAATCATTTTTATCAACTACAAAGTTCGTGATTTCAGTTTCTATAACATTTGAAGACATATTTTCAATTATAATTCTGTACGCTTTTGTAAAGTCACCTGTAAAGCCAATTACAAACTGACCATTTTCACCTAAAACGCATGGAAGTAGATTTAAATGAGATATATCGACTACCTCTCCTGACTCATTATTTTTGATTCCACCTGTGTATGTTTTATTCTCTATATCAAGTGTTTCGGTCAAACTATACTTGTAATCATGTGCTAGTTCTGTCGATGGCATTACCTCGTTATTCTTATTAATTAGTATCGGTCCCATTTCATAATCTAACCACACACGTGCTAAACCATCGCTAAAGCTTGTTGCATCTTCGTATTCAAAAGGAATAACTACATTTCCTTCTTTATCTACAAATCCATATTTGTCTTCTTTACAAACAGCAGCTAAACCTTCCGAAAAATCATTTGCATATTCATATTCAAAAGGAATAACCACATTTCCTTCCTTGTCTACGAATCCGTATTTGTCGTTTTTGCAAACAGCAGCTAAACCTTCTGAGAAATTATTTGCATATTTATATTCAAAAGAAATGACCGTTTTACCATTTCCATCTAAATATCCATATATCGATTCTCCCATATATCTCTCTGAAAGACCGACACAACATATATTTTCTACAAAACCGTCCCAAGCATAGATATCTGCATATGTGATTGGTATTATAATTTCATTGCTTTCATTAACAATTCCATATTTCCAGTCAAAATAGGCACTTGCTTTATTATATACTATAGCAAGTCCATTTCCGAGATATTTATCTACGCCATCATACAAATCAAAATCAGGAACAAAGGTACTAATGACATCCCCTGTGGCATCAAGTTCATAATATATACTATCTTTTGTAGCAACATAAGTTTTTGTTGCGGATGAATATGATATATTTTCGTATTCATTTGGAATTACAAATTTTCCCGCCGTATCTATAACGCCATATTTGCCATCTTTTTCTGCAATTGCAAAGCCATCTCTAAAGTTTTCAGCTGAAACACCAAAAACAACTTCTCCGTCGGAATTAACAAGTCCCATAGTATCTCTTATACCCATATAATGATTACCAACACCTAACTGATACCATCCTTCACCTTTGTATCCCCAAACCAATACGTGATTATTTTCATCACCATATAAACTATAATCGATATCTACGGCGTTTCCAATTATGCCGTCATTTGTTATAAAATGCAATTTCCCATCAGACTTTAAAAGTACAAAACCACCTTCTTCTGAAAAATGTCCACCATAGCCTATACTTCCAAGTCCTGCAAGTTCACACACTACCGACTTTTTTTCTAAGTCATAGATAAAAATCTCTTCGTTACTTGTAGTATAGCAAATCAGATCCGAATATTCAGAAATAGACAGAATACCTGATACATTATCCAGTACAAGTTCGCCTGTTTCAATATCCATGAGAGCATTTGCTTCACTGTAATTCTTTGAACGAACCTGCGAATAAACTTTGTCCCCAGCGTAATAACACGGAACATATATCTCATCGTATGAGTTAAATCCCGCTGGGATTTCATATGCATATTCAATAACTTCATCATATTCAACACTCTCATCATTAGATGAAGTATAATGAATGGTAGCGTTTATAAGGCAGTTATTACCTTCAGCAATACTTATCTTTTTCCAGTCACTTTCTGTTCCATCATAATATACATCTCTAAGGTTTTCACAACCAAAAAACGCAGAAGAATCTATGCTTTCTATTGAATTTGGCAATGTTATAGTTTCTAAACTTTCGCTTTGGCGAAAAGTACTTTGCCCTATAGTTTTTATACCGTCAGGAACGGAAAAAGATGCATTGCTTTTTCCGCTTGGGTATAATAATAGTCTGGTTTTTTCCTTATCATATAGAATATTGTCAACTACCTGCAAGACTTTGTTGCCTTCTTCTACAGTAATTTTTTCTAGTTTCCCAGCTGATGAGTTGTACGCATTAAATACATTTATGCAATTAGTAGAAATTGAAATTTCTGTTTTAGCCGGTGGAATCATAAATAATGAATCTCCTGTTTCAAACGAAAAATAGAGCAAACCATCTTCAGCCTTCATATTTTCATTATTTGGCGAAACATATATGTTTTCCAAGTTTTCGCAATAGTCAAAAAAATTCATAAATCTATATCCCTGGCCTATGCTTTTGGGTATAGTTATGTCGGTTATTTGTGTATTATTAAAAGCGCCAAATCCAATTTCTGTAACATTATCAGGTATAAACAAACTACCAGAAATACTAGTTCCTGAAAATGCACTATCTCCAATAGTAATTAGTGCTGAAGGAATCTTTAATTCGCCAGAAATATTGGTATGCGAAAATGCAGCCGAAGCAATGATAGTTAAAGTTGAAGGTAACTCTAATTCTCCAGAAATACTTGTATCCTGAAAGGCACATTCACCAATCGTTTCTACATTTTCACCCATAACTATATCTGTTAACCATTTACACCTACTAAAAGAAAATGAAGGAATTGCCTTTACAGTATTACCAAAAATCACCTTCGCGCTTTTACTCTCGTCTCCAGAATATCTAAATGGACTTTGATACGAAAAATCTTCAACTTCTGTTGCGTTCCAATAAATATATTCTATTTTATCACAATAGTCAAACGCACTATCCCCAATATATGATACATTTTTAGAAATCAAAATGCTTTTGAGGTCTCTGCAAAATTGAAATGCACCATCTTCAATACGAATCAAGCTTTCTGGTAAACTCACATCGGTAAGACCATCACAAGAATAAAAAGCTTCCTTGCCTATTCTCTTTACACCCTCAGGTATCACTACAGATTTTAGATAGTCCGAACCTGATAATGCTTTGTCGGGGATTGACGTTACACTACTGCCAAACACAACGTCAAATCCTCCATTATTTATACCTGCATCCCAAAAAGCATCTCCAAATTGATTATTAATGCCCTTGTCGGAGGAATTCCAAAACACAGTTTCGAGATTATGACATCCTCTAAATGCACAACTGTACAAACGTCTAACCTTTTCGCCGACTGTTACCGTTTTTAGGTTAGTGCAATTTTCAAACGCGTACCATTCTATGATTTCCACACTGTCAGGGATAACAATTGAATTTAGTCCTGAGCCGTAAAACACAGAAGACCATATTGCGTATAGTCCATTTGGTAAAAAAATGTTATATAATGATTTACAATTAGCAAATGCAACAGCATCAATTTCTTTCAAGTTAGCAGAAAATTTTACAGTTTGCAAATTTTGACAATTTTGAAATGCGCCCATTCCAATTTCAATCACAGTGTCTGGCATATACACGTGCTTTATTTTTTGATTTTGACCAAAACAATCTTCCGCAATCTTAGTCACCCCTTCTGGGATTTCAAGAGTTGTTCTTAACCCTGTATATCCCTTGAGGACACCTTCTTCAATTATATAGTTTATGCTATCATCATATTCTTCGTAGTGGAGGCTAGAACCGGAATTGGTGGCGTTGACTTTTTTTATACCTCTGTACACAGATATACCGGGTACACTCATATACTCGCCATTTTTGCTGAACGCATCAGCCATTTTTTCGTAGCTTATTTTATACTCTCTGATTTCAAATCTTTCCATATCTTTGGATGCATCAGGAGTATATTTAGAATCGCAGTCATACGCTATTACACCATCATCTTCAACACTGATTACAACCATTGCATGAAGATAATCGTATTGTCCTGAGGTAAGCAAAATGTCACCTATTCTTACATTTGAAAACAATTCTTTAAGTGCTGATACGGTAACATCGCTTTCTTCAAGTCTTCCTACAACTCTTACATTTTTGTTATTTGTAAGGATGTGGTTATACCTGCTTTCAACACGTGTACCCATTTCTCTGTCAAATATACGATTAAACACAAGCGCAGCAAAACCCAATGTGCCCTCTGTCTGATATGCATCACGGAAAGTATTTCCTACGTTTGGTTTATATAAACTAATTGCTCGCACCTTATCAAGTCTTGCTTTTATCGTTTCTTCATTTAAGGCATCTGTTATTGTTGATTCGCCTGTTTCTTTGTCCAGTTCGTTGTTTGCAATATCGTGCACAACTGCTTCTTTACACCACTTGATATAATTATCGTATGTATAATTATATGTAAGCAAATCTTTCCACACTTCACAATCTCCGCCAAGGCTAAATTTATCGGTGATTTTAGCCACATCATAGCATGTGTCAAGTATTGCGATTCGTGCTGAAATTGATAGCGCGTAAAGATTCTCATACGTTTCTATATCAGTTGTCGTTCCTTTGCCCTGCAAAAATTTCAATCTGTATTTACTAAGACATATGTCAACACTGTTTACAAAACTTGTTTGTATAATAGCCTGGGTTATTTCGTCTGCTTTTGCATTTACATATACATAGTCACAAAAAATTTTTATACAACTTTTAATCAAAGAAAGATGTACAGACCCTGTAACATTGCCGATTAACTCATCCACAAATTTAGACAATAAACTAATTACGGTTTTTGTAGCATAGTTTTCAAGTATATAATATTCGTCCTTCTCGATATCTTCCTTCAAAAGACCAAGTCCTATAAATAAATCACTATCTCCTTGTCCTGCAATAAGCAACTCCTGCATTAACATATCAAGTGTTGTCATTTCAATAGCATGTAATTCGCTGAATTCTATTATATATTTCCACAAATCGTTGACTGCGCCAATAGCATCAAGGTCCTTTTTCAGTGTGCCAGACTCATATGCGCTTTTTACATATGCATCCATAGCTTTCGTCGATATACCAATATCATTTTCAGCAGCTACCTTTGTTAGTTCAATAATAAGCTCTTCCTTAGCAACTACTGTTGCAGTAGAATACACAGTTTTTATGTTTTTATATGCAGTCTGAACCTTTTTAGTTGATTTTTTCAAAACATTTTCATTTTGCAACATACTCTGCATATATTTTTTTGCAGCTTTTTTAGCACAGGTTTCATAATAATTATGGGTTATTCCCAACACAGATAACGCTTCACTGAAGGCAATATCAACGCCCTCACTAAGCATAGTTACTGCTTTTGCAACAATTTCATCTGTCTTTGAGTAGCTATTTATCACAGCGTAATACGCCGCCTCCGCCTTTTGAAGACCTTCATCCATCTCACTATTTGAGAGATAGGTAGGATAGATCATAAATAGCGCTTCGTCTGTGATAGTTTCTGCAGCAGCAACAATGGTCACAGGAGTAGCAACAATCAAACTCGCTATCATAGTTAATGTCAGAAACAAACTGATAATTTTTTTCATTTGAATATCCCTCCAAAAATAATCTATCTTTTTACATCATTCATCCCCATTCAACACCATTCGACACAATTCTTACTCGTGTCAAGTTAGGGACAAAATTTAGCTAAATTTTGCAACAAGTTGCAAAGCTAATTTATTCCACTTCGCTACATAGCTAAATTGTTTCTTCGAAACAGCTAAATTAAATTCGCTTTTAGTGTGCGTAGCACATTTAGCTGCCGCAGGCAATTTAGCTGAGCTTGCTCAATTTAGCTCGCGTTAGCGAATTTAGCTGAATTCAACTTCGTTGGATTCATTATACCACATCATTTCTCCCTTTGCAACAAATAAAGAAAGTTTACAAAAACACAAAAATCACCCTCTGCAATAAAGGGTGATTTTGTTCCGGTTATTCTTTTTCTGCAAGCGGCAAAACCTTTTCTTTGAAAAAGGCTCTTGCATCCGCCGCATCAATTCTTTCACTTGCACCGTTAACCGTTACGGTTACGCCGGCTCCCGCGCATTCTTTCATGCAGAAAGCACCTTTAAGGGAAACCTTGTCGTGCAAATGATACTGTTCCACCATGTTTCGAAAGGTTGCAACTACGTTGTGAGATCCGTGAATATGACAAGCGCTGCCTATGCATACTGTCAGTTCAATCATATCTTACTCCTCCGACTTTTTGGTATAGTCTACATGCAGTAATTCGTGTACCTTGCCTTTGATGATGTCACTATAAAGCGTATTCAAAATGGGATTTTCTTCTGCGCGGCGAATGCTGAGCAGTCTGTCGGACTTATAAAGACCTGCACTTCTTGCCTGCTTTTCCGCTTCTATGGCAAAGGGCTGACCGCCGCCGTTAATACAGCCACCGGGGCATGCCATAACTTCAATGAAGTCAATTTTCTCCCCGTCTGCTACACGTTTTAACACGGTTTCTGCATTATTCAGACCGCTTACAACCACAATGTGTAAATCGGCTTCGCCGTATTTAATCTTAAATTCTTTAATGCCGTCAAGCCCTCTTTGTCCGCAGTTTGCCACCGTCATAAGACCCGAACGGGACTTATTGGCAGCCACGCGACGAAGCACCGCCTCCGTAACACCGCCGGTAACACCAAAGATAACGCCTGCACCGGAAATGGTACCAAACGGCATGTCTACCGCTTCGGGCTCTAAGGAATCGAACATAATACCCGCTTCTTTAATCATGGAGATAAGCTCCTGCGTTGTGATAACGGCATCTACGTTCGGCTCTCCGTCCATTTTAAATTCATCCCGTGCCGCTTCGAATTTCTTTGCGGTACAGGGCATAACTGCCACATGGAACATCTTTCTCGGTGATTTTTTCGCCTGGTCTTTCAGAATGGATGCCATCATCTGCATAGGAGAACGGCAGGTTGAAATATTGGGAAGAAGCGCAGGATGCTTCTTTTCGCAATATTGAATCCAGCCCGGGCAACAGGAAGTGATAAGCGGCATCTTCTCGCCGGATTCCACGCGGGAAAGGAATTCTTCGCTTTCTTCCAAAACCGTAAGGTCTGCGCCGAGAGAGGTATCGTAAATTTCGTCAAAGCCCATACGATGAAGGGCTGCCACAATTTTGCCCATAACATCCTCGCCGTCTTTTACGCCCAGTTCTTTTCCAAGCGCTACGCGAACGGCAGGTGCAACCTGTACGGTTGTCTTTATATCGGGATTGCTGATTGCCTTCCATACGGGTGCGATATTGTTTTTAACAACGATTGCACCTGTGGGACATACCGCCACGCACTGTCCGCAGCCTACGCACGGACTTTCTGCAAGGGGCTTGCCGAAAGCGGTGCTGATGACCATGTTGGAGCCACGGTAGGCAAAGTCAATCGCACCTACATTCTGGATTTCGTTACACATTCTTACGCAGTCACCACACAGGATACACTTGCCGGCATCACGGGTGATGCAAACGGAAGAGGTATCATCCTCTACGGTAGACTTCGCCGTATTCGGGAAGCGAACGCCTTCAATGTTAAAGCGCATGGCAAGGTCCTGCAGCTTACATTTTGCATTGTTTTCACAGGTCGTACAGTCGCGGCAATGGTTTGCCAGAAGCAGTTCCAAAATATTCTTTCTGTATCTGCGCAGACGCTCTGTATTCGTCTTGATATTCATGCCTGCACGCGGGGGTGTGGAGCATGCTGCATCCAGTCCGCCTCTTTCGTTTTCGACCATGCACATGCGGCATGCGCCGTAAACAGACAGCTCGGAATGATAGCAGAAGGTAGGCATTTTTACGCCTGTTTTATTGATAAGTTCAAGAAGATTTTTCTCCCCGTTGATTTCAACAGGAATCCCGTCTATGGTTAAATACTGTTTTTCCGTCATCTCTCTTATACCTCCTTAATGGCTTTGAATGCACAAGCACTTATGCAGCTTCCGCAGCGGATACATTTGGAAAGATTGATGGTAAAGGGTTCTTTAACCTTACCTTCAATGGCATCCACCGGACACTGACGGGCGCACTTGGAGCATCCCTTACAAAGCGCGGGGTCGATAACAATCTGCTTTAGTTTCTGGCAAGCGCCTGCCGGGCAACGCTTTTCATAAATATGTGCCTCGTATTCATTGCGGAAGTTCTTGATGGTGCTGACAACGGGAGAAGGTGCGCTCTTTCCAAGACCGCAAAGTGCAGTAGCGGAAATGGTGTCGGCAAGCTCTAAGAGCAGCTCGATATCGCCGTCCTGGCCTTCCCCTGCAACAATTCTCTCCAAAATGCCGAGCATACGCTTTGTACCTTCACGGCAGGGAACACACTTACCGCAGGATTCATTCTGTGTAAAGTTCATGAAGAAGCGGGCAACCTCTACCATACAGGTGTTGGAGTCCATTACCACAAGACCTCCCGAGCCAATCATGGCGCCTACCTTCTTCAAGGTGTCAAAATCAAGGGGCAGGTCCAGATGCTCTTTCGTAAGACATGCACCGGAGGGGCCGCCAATCTGTACAGCCTTAAATTCGCCGTCGCCGCGCATACCGCCGCCAATTTCAAAGATAATTTCACGAAGCGTTGTTCCCATGGGGACTTCAATAAGACCGGTGTTTGCTATATTACCGGTAAGCGCAAACGCCTTTGTGCCGGGGCTTGTTGCCGTGCCGATGCCCAGATACCAGTCGGCACCATTCGTAATAATCTGTGCTACATTTGCGTATGTTTCAACGTTATTTAAAACGGTGGGCTTATCGAAAAGTCCGTGTTCAACCGTTCTCGGCGGTTTTACGCGGGGAAACCCGCGTTTACCCTCGATAGAGGCGGTAAGGGCACTGCCTTCACCGCAAACGAATGCGCCTGCGCCACGGCTGATGTGCATATGGAAGGAGAAGTCCGTTCCTAAAATATTATCACCGAGCAGTCCGATTTCCTCTGCCTGTGCGATTGCATTGCGCAGTCTGTCAACTGCAAGCGGATATTCGGCACGCACATAGATATACCCTTCGGAAGCGCCGCAGGCAACACCTGCAATCATCATGCCCTCCAGCATTCTGTGGGGGTCGCCTTCCATGATACTTCTATCCATAAATGCACCGGGGTCACCCTCGTCACCGTTACATACAACGTACTTTTGGGCTTCCTTCTGGCGTTTTACCTGCTCCCATTTCCTACCTGCCGGGAAGCCGCCGCCCCCACGTCCGCGAAGGTTGGACTTGCTGATTTCGGAAACAATATCATCCGGCGTCATATCAAACAGGGCTTTTTCAAATGCAGCATATCCGCCGATGGCAATATATTCACGAATGGAGTCTGCATCAATTTTTCCGCAGTGTTCCAGTACCACACGGGTCTGCTGCTTATAGAAGGGAATGTCCTCCTGCTTCTGATAGGAAACGCCGTCCTTTTTGCAGGCAAGGCGCTCTATCGGCTCGCCCTTTAAAATTGTCTTTTCTACGATTTCTTCACAGTCCTCCAGCTGTACCTTTGTGTACAGCCAGCCCTGCGGGTCAATGCGAAGAAGCGGACCCATTTCACAAAAGCCGTGACAGCCGCTCTTCTTAAGACCGATGGATTTATCATGCGGGTCTACCTCAAGCTCTACCGCAACACGCACACCGGCTTTTTCCGTCAATTCCTTAAGCTTATCGTAAATTTTCAAAGAACCGCCTGCAACACAGCCTGTTCCTGCGCAAACAATGATTTTCTCCGTCTGCATTTCGTAGGACTTTTGCACCTCGGCACGAAGCGCAATTAAATCTTCTCTGGTTTTAAGCATTCTCGATTTCCTCCTTCAGTGTTTTCAAAAGTTCGGAAGCCTTATCGGGAGTCATAGCGGAATGTACTACATCATTTACCGTAAGTACAGGCGCAAGACCGCATGCACCAAGACAGGAAACGGTTTCTACCGTGAAGTTTAAATCATCTGTTGTCTTCTTGCTTTCGCTAAGCCCAAGCTCTGCACGAAGTCTTTCTAAAATCGGGATGGACTTACGAACATGGCATGCCGTTCCGTCACAGATTTTGATAACATACTTGCCCTTCGGCTCAAGTGAGAAGTTTTCGTAAAAGGTTGCAACGCTGAAAATGCGTGCTTCGCTCATGCCAAGCTTTTCTGCAAGGTAGGGAAAAATTTCCCGCGGGAGATAGTGATAATGCTCCTGAATTTCCTGCAGAATCGCAATAATTGCCTGCTGATTTTTTTCATGTGCCGCAAGTATTTCGTCCACAATTGCAAAATCAAAGTTTTCGTTCATCTTTCATTCTCCTTCTATATTATTTTTTCATCAGGTACTCGTCAATAGCGCGTGCCGCGGTTTTACCTGCGCCCATGGCAGAAATTACGGTTGCCGCGCCGGTTACCGCGTCGCCGCCGGCATAAACGCCGTCTTTCGAGGTCAGCCCGTCTTCATTCACCACAATACCGCCGCGCCGGTTCACTTCCAGCCCCGCCGTGGTATCCTTAATCAGCGGATTTGGAGAGGTGCCGATGGACATAATAACGGTATCTACCTCCAGCTCATATTCCGAGCCTTCCACGGGAACGGGTCTTCTTCTGCCCTTTTCGTCCGGCTCGCCAAGCTCCATCTTTATGCAGCGCATGCCCGTAACAAATCCGTTTTTCGGGTCACGCGGGTCATCGGGGTTTTGATACCCGAGAATTTCCACAGGATTGCGGAGAAGCTGAAAATCAATGCCCTCCTCCATGGCATGCTCCACTTCCTCCCGTCTTGCAGGAAGCTCTTCCATGGAACGGCGGTATACAATATATACTTTTTCCGCGCCAAGGCGAAGTGCCGTACGTGCAGCATCCATGGCAACGTTACCGCCGCCGACAACCGCTACCTTGCCGCCCTTCATAATGGGGGTGGTGCTGTCCTCGCGGTATGCCTTCATCAGATTGCTTCTTGTTAAAAACTCATTCGCGGAGTATACACCCTTTAAGGATTCGCCGGGGATATTCATAAAGTTGGGAAGCCCTGCCCCCGAGCCTACGAATACAGCTTCAAAGCCCATATCAAAAAGCTCGTCAATCGTCAAAGTTTTTCCGATTACCACATTGGGCTCTACCTTTACGCCCAGTGCCTCTAAGGTTTCTACTTCCTTAGCAACAATTGCCTTAGGAAGACGAAACTCGGGAATGCCGTATACAAGTACGCCGCCCGCCGTATGGAATGCCTCGTAAACCGTGACCTCGTAGCCTTTTTTTGCAAGGTCCCCTGCACAGGTAAGACCGGAAGGGCCGGAGCCGACAACCGCAACCTTATGTCCGTTAGATATAGGTCTTTCGGGCTTTTCCTTCGCATTTTCATTATGCCAGTCGGCAACAAAGCGTTCCAGCCGTCCAATACCGACAGGCTCAAACTTAATGCCGAGGGTACATTTGCTTTCACATTGGGTTTCCTGGGGGCAAACACGTCCGCACACCGCGGGAAGTGAAGAGGATTTCGTAATCTCCTGATATGCCCCTTCAAAATCACCGTTTTTAATACAGGTGATAAAATCGGGAATATTGATATTTACGGGACAGCCCGAAACACAGGGCTGATTTTTACAATTTAAGCATCTTTCTGCCTCACCCACAGCCATTTCCGCCGTATACCCGAGCGCAACCTCGCTGAAATTACGAGCGCGAACGTCGGGGGCTTGCGTCGGCATTTCATGCTTTTTAGGATTGATAGCCATTTTTCATTCCTCCCTTATGCATTCTTAAACAAGTTACAGGCTTCTTCATAAGCATGACGTTCAAAGTCTGCATACATTCTGCCTCTGGACATTGCCTCGTCAAAATCGATTTCGTAAGCATTAAACTCCGGTCCGTCTACGCAGGCGAATTTTGTAACCTTGTTCCCATCCTGATTTAAGGTCAGTCTGCAACCGCCGCACATGCCTGTTCCGTCAATCATAATGGGGTTCATGGAAGCCGTTACGGGTACGCCGAAGGGCTTTGCCGTAAGCGTTACAAACTTCATCATAATAAGGGGACCGATGGTAATAATCATATCAAATTTTTTGCCCGCCTCCAGCATTTCCTTAAGCGGTACAGTAACGTTACCGTGCCGACCGTAGGAGCCGTCATCCGTCATGAGCACAAGGCGGTCGGAGCATGCTTTAAATTCCTCTTCCAATATAACAAGATTTTTATCGCGGAAGCCGATAATCGACGTTACCTCCGCACCCAGACGGTGAAACGCCTCCGCCACGGGCATGGCAATGGCGCAGCCTACGCCGCCGCCCACAATACAAACCTTTTTAATGCCCTCTGTGTGGGTGACACGTCCTAAGGGGCCGACAAAATCCTGTATATATTCACCTTCGTTTTTCTGGTTTAACTTTTTCGTTGTTCCGCCGACAATCTGGAAAATAATTTTCACTGTACCCTCCGCAGAGTTTGTACCCGCTACGGTAAGCGGAATTCTTTCTCCCTCACTGTCAACGCGCAAAATGATAAACTGACCGGGTTTTGCTTTCGCCGCAACCAGAGGTGCTTCGATTTCCATTTGGGTTACAGTGGGATTTAAAACCCTTTTGCGTACAATCTTGTACATAAATATATTCTCCTCTCTATATCTAAAATGCATGAAAATAAACATACGCATATATCGTAAATTATATCACAAATATGCGTTTTTGTATATTGTCAAAAATGCATAATAATATTTCAAATTTCGACACTGTTTTTCGCTCTTTTACACAAACAAAAAGGTCGGGCGATTTTCACGCTTGACCTTTTTCTGTAAAATTTGGTTTTCCTTTTATTTTTTCCACTCGCCATACAAAACTCGTGACAAAAACTGCCCTGTATACGACTTTTTATTTTTTGCAATTTCCTCAGGCGTGCCGGAAGCAATCAGCATGCCGCCGCCATCGCCCCCTTCGGGTCCCATATCAAGAATATAATCGGCTGTTTTAATTACGTCCAGATTATGCTCAATGACAATCACGGTATTGCCGCCCTCCACAAGCCGCTGTAAAAGCTCCACCAGGCGATGTACGTCCGCCATGTGCAGCCCCGTGGTGGGCTCATCGAGAATATATACGGTTTTCCCCGTGCTCCGTTTGGAAAGCTCTGTGGCAAGCTTTACTCTCTGCGCTTCACCGCCGGAAAGAAGCGTGGAGGGTTGTCCCAGCTTAATATAACCGAGCCCCACATCATAAAGCGTCTGTAATTTACGACGGATACGGGGGTGATTTTCAAAAAATGTCAGGGCTTCCTCTACCGTCATATCGAGAACTTCAAAAATATTCTTCCCCTTATAGGTGACCTCCAGCGTTTCCCGATTATACCGCTTTCCCTTACAAACCTCGCAGGGCACATAAACATCCGGCAGAAAATGCATTTCAATTTTAATAATACCGTCACCCGAGCAAGCCTCACATCTGCCGCCTTTTACGTTAAAGCTGAAACGCCCGGGTCCGTAGCCTCTCGATTTTGCTTCGTTGGACGTTGCAAAAATCGAACGAATGTCGGTAAACAGCCCCGTATAGGTGGCAGGATTGGAACGCTGTGTTTTCCCGATGGGGGACTGGTCAATGGCAATGATTTTATCAAGATGCTCTATGCCGTCAATCCCGTCATGGTCACCGGGGATAGAGTGGGCGCGGTTTAGCCTTGCCGCTAAAGATTTATATAAAATTTCGTTTACAAAGGAGCTTTTTCCGCTGCCCGAAACGCCCGTAACGCAAACAAGCATGCCGAGCGGCACCGAAATGTCTATATTTTTCAAGTTATTCTGCCGTGCGCCATGCACCGTGAGGAAACGCCCGTCCGCGCTTCGCCGCACGGAAGGCACGGGAATTTTTTTCTTGCCCGAAAGGTACAGCCCTGTTTCAGAGGCGGGATTTGCCTTGATTTCCTCCACCGTACCCTGTGCCACAATTTCGCCGCCGTGCACGCCTGCACCGGGGCCGATGTCTACAATGTGGTCTGCTTCGTACATGGTTTCCTCGTCATGCTCTACCACAATCAGGGTGTTACCCATATCCCGCAGATTTTTCAGTGCAGTTAAAAGCTTCTGATTGTCCCGTTGATGCAACCCGATGCTCGGCTCATCCAGAATATACAATACGCCCATAAGTCCCGAGCCAATTTGGGTAGCAAGGCGAATGCGTTGGGCTTCGCCGCCGGAAAGCGTCCCCGCGGCGCGGGAAAGCGTCAGGTATGAAAGTCCCACGTTTTGTAAGAAGCCGAGGCGGGCACGGATTTCCTTTAAAATCTGTGCCGCAATGGCACTATCCTTTTCCGAAAGGGAGAGCCTATCAAAAAATTTCAATATTTTATCCACCGAAAGGTCGGTAAGTTCTTTTATGCTAAGCCCGCCTACCGTAACGGCAAGAATTTCCGGACGGAGCCTTGCGCCGTGACAGTCATTACATTCCGAATCCAGCATATAGGCTTCAATCTCCGCTTTTGCCCATTCCGAGGTCGTTTCCCGATACCGCCGTTCGAGATTGGGAATAATGCCCTCATAGGGCGCCATAAACGTCCCGCTTCCATAGGAACGCGTATAGGAAAATTCTATCTTTTCCTCTCCCGTTCCGTACAAAAGAATGTGCACAATCTCCTCGGGAAGCTGCTCCACAGGCGTATCCAGGCTAAAGCCGTACCGCGCCGCAAGCCCGCGGAAATACATATGCGCCATGCTGCCGTGGTCACCTACTGCCCAGCCGCCGGCAGAAAACGCACCGTCATTTATTGATTTTTCCGGATGTTTCAATACCATCTTTGGGTCAATTTTCTTAAGGAAGCCCAGCCCTGCGCAGGACGGGCATGCCCCGAAGGGACTGTTAAACGAAAAGGAACGGGGGGCAAGCTCTTCAATATTGATGCCGCACTGGTGGCAGGCATAATTTTGACTGAACGTGATTTCCTCCCCACCCACCACTTGCACGATGCAAAGCCCGTCAGCAAGCGAAAGCGCTGTTTCAAGAGAATCGGCAAGACGGCTGTGCATGTCGGGACGAATCACCAGACGGTCCACCACGATTTCAATCGTGTGTTTTTTCTTTTTATCCAGCGCAAACTCTTCGTCCAGTTCCCGCATTTCGCCGTCCACCCGAACACGCACGTAGCCACTTTTCCGCGCCGTTTGGAACACCTTCTGGTGCTCTCCCTTTTTTCCGCGTACAACAGGTGCCAAAAGCAGAATTTTCGTTCCCTCTTCCATGCCTAAAATAGCATCTATCATCTGGTCTACCGTCTGCTTTTTTATTTCCATGCCGCACTTCGGGCAATGAGGTACACCGATTCTGGCATACAAAAGACGAAGATAATCATATATTTCCGTAACCGTCCCCACCGTGGAACGGGGGTTCTTGCTCGTGGTTTTCTGGTCAATGGAAATCGCGGGGGAAAGCCCCTCAATATATTCTACATCCGGCTTATCCATCTGTCCCAAAAACTGACGGGCATAAGAAGAAAGACTTTCCACATACCGCCGCTGCCCCTCCGCATAAATCGTATCAAAGGCAAGGGAGGTCTTTCCGCTTCCCGAAAGACCCGTAAAAACAATCAGCTTATCTCTGGGTATGGTAATATCAATATTTTTAAGGTTATTTACCTTTGCGCCGCGGATGATAATTTTATCCTGCATTCGATTTTCTCCTTTATCCGATTTCCGCCATCCTTTTACTTTCCTTCCATTGCCTGCCGCAGCAGGTCTGCCATCGTCGTAGTATCGGCGTTTTGCTTTTGCATATATTTTTGTACGTCCTTACGGCTTACGCGCCCTGCACGGTTTTCCGAAAGGCGCTTTTCAAGAGAAGCCGCCTTTTCTCTGTACCCGCACCGGCAGACATACGTTTTCTTTTCGCCCGACCCGAAAAGCTCCAGCTTTTTCGAGCAATTGGGACATCGGGCATTCGTCTGTATACTTAGGTTTTCCCGGTGTCCGCACGCGCGGTCAGAGCACACGAGCATCTTGCCCTTTTTCCCCTTTACCTCCAGCATGCGTTCGCCGCATACGCTGCAACGGGTGTTGGTAAGATTTTCGTGCCGATAAAGCGCCTGGCTGTTTTTAACGCTCCCCACCAAAGAAGTGGCGTACTTTTGAATATCGCCCACAAAAGCCTTTTTCTGTATTTTCCCGTTTCGGATGTCTTCCAGCTTCTGTTCCCATTCGGCAGTCAAAAGCGGCTCTTTGAGGTCTGCGGGTACAATGTCAATAAGCTGCATACCCTTGGCAGTGGGCACAATGTGTTTGCCGTCCGGCTTTTCCATATAAAAGGTGGAATATAGTTTTTCAATAATATCTGCACGGGTAGCGGGTGTGCCCAGTCCTCCGCCGATAAAGGCTCGCATATCACGGTTTTCAATAAATTTCGCCGGATTTTCCATTGCGGATAGAAGGCTTGCCTCTGTGTACCGCTCGGGCGGCGTGGTTTTCTGGGCCTTCAGTTGGTACGCTCGGCAGGTAAACTGTGCCCCCTTCTCAATTTTCGGCAGATTTTGTTCGTTTTCCTCCTCTTCCTCCGCAAGATTCTGGACGCGACGCCAGCCCGTTTCCTTAACCTCCCGACCCGTGGCAACAAACCGTTCTCCTCCGCATTCCGCTTCCGTTTTTACGGAAAGATACGTATACGCAGGAAAGAAACAGGCAACAAATCGTTTTACTACCATCTGATAAATTTTCGCTTCATCCGATGAAAGCGCCGCCGTATCAATATATTCTTCTGTGGGAATAATGGCATGATGGTCGCTGACCTTTGCATTATTCACGCATGCAGGGGCTATGGAATACCCGTTTTTACGAATTTCATTCACGAAAGGCGCAAGCGAGTTCACATGCAATGCCGCAAGCCTTTCGGGAAGAGTGGGCACAATATCGTCCGTTAAATACCGCGAGTCTGTTCGCGGATACGTAAGTGCCTTATGGTGTTCATAAAGAGATTGCATAAGCCGAAGGGTTTCCTTCGGCGAAAAGCCGTACTGCTTATTGGCATCCCGCTGCAATTCTGTCAAGTCATAGAGAAGCGGCGGCGGGGTCGTTTTCTTTGTGGTTTTTACGTCCGTTATGGTAAATGTCGCGCCTTGTACGCTCTTTGCAAGGGCTTCTGCCTTTTCTTTATCAAAAATGCCTGCCTGTCCATCACGGTCCCGATAGCCGACAAAGAAATTCCCAAGGTCTGCGCGCAGCGTATAATACTCCCGCGGCGTAAAGCTTTGAATTTCCTTCTCGCGGGCAACAATCAGGGCAAGGGTCGGGGTCTGCACACGCCCTGCGGAAAGCTGTGCGTTAAACTTACAGGTCAGTGCACGGGTTGTGTTCAGCCCCACCAGCCAATCCGCCTCCGCTCTTGCTTCTGCCGCAGCATACAGGCTGTCATACGCCTTTCCCGGCGCCAAATTTTGAAAGCCCTCCCGAATTGCCTTTTGCGTCTGGGACGAAATCCAAAGCCGCTTTATGGGTTTTTTGCAGCCGGCTTTTTCCAAAATCCAACGGGCTACCAGTTCGCCTTCGCGTCCTGCGTCCGTAGCAATGATTACATCACTTACCTCTTTGCTGTTTAAATAGCCCCGCACCGCCGCAAACTGCGCCGCCGTTTCCGGAATTACCCGAAGCTCCATTTTTTCCGGCAGCATGGGAAGTGTTTCCATGGACCATGTTTTATATGCCGCGCTGTAATGGGCAGGGTCCTCCAGCGTTACCAGATGCCCCAGTGCCCATGTTACAATATATTTCTCACCTAAATAGGCGCTTTTTTCCTTCTTTTTACAGCCCAGAACTGCTGCCAGTTCACGACCGACCGACGGTTTTTCCGCCAGCACCAGCGTTTTACCCATTCTATTCTCCTTTTAAATTTTCCATATATGTTTTAATAGTATGTTCTACCTTGTTTTCACCCGGCGTATAATATGTTTTGCCCAAAAGAACGTCGGGCAAATATTGCTGTTTCACATAATTTTGGGGAAATGCATGGGGATACTGATACGTAAGCCCGTGCCCAAGCTTTGCCGCACCGCCATAGTGTGCATCCTTTAGATGCGCGGGAATATCCCCGCCCTTTCCGTTTTCCACATCGGCAAGTGCCGCATCTATGGCGCAGATAGCGCTGTTACTCTTCGGGGCAGTTGCCAGCACCAGCACCGCCTGCGCGAGCGGAATCCGCGCTTCGGGAAAACCAAGCTGCAGCGCACTATCTACGCAAGCTTTTGTAATTGCCGCCGCCTGCGGATATGCAAGCCCGATATCCTCGGAAGCTATAACCATCAGCCGACGGCATATGCTGATTAGGTCACCCCCTGCCACAAGCCGCGCCAGATAATGCACCGCCGCGTCCGGGTCGCTTCCGCGAATAGATTTCTGAAATGCACTTAAAATATCGTAGTGGCTGTCCCCGTCCCGGTCAAAACGCATACCGCGTCCGCCAAGACAATCCCGTGCCACCTCGTCCGTAATGGTAATATTTTTGTCCGCACCCATAGGTGTGCTGCGTGTTGCCACTTCAAGCGCGGTAACCGCCTTTCTAACGTCGCCGCCCGCCGCCTCTGCCATATAGGCGCAAACTGTTTCCGGCAAAATGACCGGCATGCCCTCTTTCCGCAAAATTTCTGCGGCGCGCCAAAGCGCTTTTTCTACATCAATAGGCTCTACGGGGCGAAACTGCAAAACCGTTGAACGGGATAAAATTGCATTATATACATAAAAATACGGATTTTCCGTGGTGCTTGCAATCAGTGTAATCCGTCCGTCCTCAATAAATTCAAGCAGGGACTGCTGCTGTTTTTTATTAAAATTCTGTATTTCGTCCAGATACAAAAGCACGCCGCCAAGCCCTGCAAAGCCGTCAAGCTCGCCAACAATTGCCTTAATATCGGCAAGCGACGCATTGGTGGCATTGAGCTTATATAAACGTTTCCCCGCCCGCTCTGCCGCCATATTGGCAAGCGTTGTCTTTCCTGTACCGGCAGGACCGTAAAAAATCATATTCGGAATATTGCCCGATTTTAAAATATTGGATAATAGCTTTCCTTCGCCGAGAAGATGCCGTTGCCCCACAACCTCTTCCACTGTTTTCGGGCGAATTCTGTCTGCAAGTGGCTGCATACTCTTCTTCCTTTCCCGTATGATGTTTTAGTATATCATACTTTGCCTGTAATTACAAGAAAAAATGCCAAATCCCGTACGGAATTGGCAGTGTAAACTACAAGGAGAAACGAATCGGGCGCACAAAGGGGGCTTTATGCATATACGCTTCCCCCGCGGGCTTTCAGCACGCCTTGACATTTCGGTTATATTTTGGTATACTTATAAAAAAGGACAGGAGGAAAAGACGACGGAAGCAATTTTAAATATTGATTTTCAAATTCTGGATTTTATTCAAAATCATATGCGCTGTGCATTTTTAGATACCGTCATGCCCCATCTTACTGCGCTTGGCAACGGTGGTTTTATGTGGCTGGTTTTAACCTTACTTCTTCTCGCGAAAAAGACCCACCGAAAACGGGGCATTATGCTTTTGAGCGGGCTTGCGACAGGCTTTCTCCTCGTGAGCCTGATCCTAAAGCCGCTTATTGCCCGCCCGCGCCCGAGCTGGCTTTTGGAAATGCCCCTATTAATTGCAAACCCCATGGATTTTTCCTTTCCGTCAGGGCATACTGCCTCCTCCTTTATTGCGGCATTTCTTCTCACCGCCTACCGCCCGCGCCTTGGCTTCATCGTTCTGCCCGTCGCGGCATTGATTGCGTTTTCAAGGCTGTATTTATATGTACATTTCCCAAGCGATATTCTCGTATCCATTCTTCTTGCGGGCATAATTTCTTTCTGTGTAATCTGCGCCACGCGGCTGTATGACGCTCGAAAAGCAAGAAATGACGGGGATTCTCGATGAATCTCCGTCATTGAATTTTTATGATTCTTTTTGAATGTAATATGAATAAGCAAAGTATTTATAAAGTTATTCTTGCGTTAGAGCAAGTTTTTCGACAGTCTGACAAAGACATCGAAAAACGAAGGTATATTTTGCGAAATCGTTTTCGTCGGCGTACGATGGTACGGCAGAGAACGATTTCGTAAAAAGCAAGAAATGACGGGGATTCTCGATGAATCTCCGTCATTGAATTTTTATGATTCTTTTTGAATGTAATATGAATAAGCAAAGTATTTATAAAGTTATTCTT
>JAZROH010000045.1:0-2436 GCA_045648645.1 Clostridia bacterium
GGGATTGGCGCGCTCTACATTAAAAAGGGCACGAAAATCGAACGCCTTATTCACGGCGGCGGACAGGAACGGGGTATGCGCGCAGGAACAGAGAATACAGCATACATTATAGGGCTTGCAAAGGCACTTTCGGATGCTGTCGAAAACATGGAAGCGAAAACCGAAAAGGTAAAACGCCTGCGGGATAAACTGATTTGCGGTGTTCTCGATGCCGTTCCTTATACGATTTTGAACGGGCATGAAACATTGCGTCTGCCCGGCAATGCCAATTTCTCCTTCCGCTTTATTGAAGGTGAGGGGCTTCTTCTCCATCTGGCACTTTCCGGCTTTGCCGTATCCAGCGGCTCCGCATGCGCTTCCGCATCGCTCGACCCGTCCCACGTTCTTCTTGCCATCGGACTTCCCCATGAAATTGCACACGGGTCTCTCCGTGTCAGTCTTTCTGCAGAGAACACAGAAGAAGAGGTTGACGCATTTTTGAAGACGTTGCCGGGTATCGTAGAAAACCTGCGGCAAATGTCTCCCTTATACGAAGAAATAGAAAACGGAAAGGAGTAAAAAATATGTATTCCGAAAAAGTAATGGACCATTTCCAAAATCCCCGCAACGTAGGCGAAATTGAAGACGCCAATGCCGTTGGCACCGTGGGAAACGCCAAATGCGGCGATATCATGAAAATCTATATGAAGATTGATGAAAATCAGGTGATTACCGATATTAAGTTCAAAACCTTTGGTTGTGGTGCGGCAATTGCCACAAGCAGCATGGCTACAGAGCTTGTAAAAGGGAAAACCGTTGAAGAAGCGTTGGCACTTACGAACAAAGCGGTCGTAGAGGCGCTGGATGGGCTTCCGCCGGCAAAGCTGCACTGCTCCGTGCTTGCAGAAGAAGCCATCCATGCGGCAATTGAAGATTACTGCGAAAAAACCGGTCTTTCTTTCGCCGGCAACAAAAAATGCGACGGCTGCTGCGGAAGCTGCCACCATCACGAACACGAATAGCCACAAGGGAGATGTAAAAATCAGACGGTGGGCGTTTTGCTCTTGGTATTTGTAATTTTAATCTCGTTTTTGAATGTGAGGTCCAGAGTTATTGGTGGCTGGTATAGCAAAAAAGATTTTGAAGTTAACAAGGAAGAAAATGCAATTCGATATATTTACCACCCTAACACTTTAAGCAACAAATATTTTAATTGCAAAAAAATTAAATGACACGCAAACGGCTACCGTATTATCTATGTATTGCGGTAGCCGGTTTTTGTTTATAGTTATGAATTTGGCTTCGCCAAATGTTATGAGGTGAAACGGTTATATATGCTTTTGTTTGAGTGTTCTGACAGAAGATACAAGCATTCTCCGAAGGTTGATGCATTCCCTTTCTAAGCTTTCATACTCTGTTTCCGTGATACTTCCTGTTTCATATAACAACTCCAACCAATACCCGGTTTCATTACATTCTTTTAAGGCAATTTCAAATTTTGATATAAAATCCTTCGTACCTTGTGCATACTGCGCTTCATGCACATTGGCTCCAATCGACGTCCCGCTTTTCAGCAGTTGATTGACAAGCGCATACTCCGTTTTGTCCTTCTTCATTTCGCGGCACAAATAAATAATCTGTTTTGCAAATTGCTTTGATTGATCTCTTAACTTACTTTCAGCCATAGACACTTCTCCTTACGAAACACGCAGCGAAGCTGCTCATAACATGCGTAGCATTCATCGTTCATAACCCGTTTCATAGCACTTTTTAGTTTACAGTTTAGAGTTATGAATTTGGCTTCGCCAAATGTTATGATATAACCGTATCAGTGAAACGGTTATAGTTCTCGGCTTTCAGCCAGGAGGCCATTGCAGACTCCGTCCTCCAAGAAGGTGAAAGTGGAGGTGGTGCACCGTCTGTCCCCCGTCCTCACCGCAGTTATTTACAATGCGATATCCGCCTTCGGCAACGCCAAGGTCCGCCGCAAGCTTTGCCGCCACAGCAAAGATATGCCCGACAACATCTGCGTTTTCCTCTGTCAGCGCATTTGCGGAAGGGATATGCTCCTTCGGGATAATAAGCACGTGTACGGGAGCCGCGGGACTGATATCATAAAATGCGTACACCTTGTCATCCTCATACACTTTTTTCGAGGGAATTTCCCCGCTTATAATTTTACAAAAAAGACAATCCAAGTGAATTTCTCCTTTCTTTTACCAAAAAGGTGTGAAATCCGCAGACCTTTCACACCTTCTTTTTAAATTATTTCAGCTGTGCCCCAACCGTTTCTGCAACAATAGCCAGCGCCGCATCCGTTTTTTCCGGCTCTTTGCCGCCTGCCTGAGCGCTGTCGGGCTTGCCGCCGCCACCGCCGCCTGCAACCTTTGCAACCTCGCGAACGAGATTACCGGCATGTACGCCGCGCTCCGTGGCAGACTTTGTTGCCATGGCAAC
>JAZROH010000046.1:0-14391 GCA_045648645.1 Clostridia bacterium
GGTTAAAAAGTCCCTGATAGTATGCATGTACCGCTATAACATTTTCTCCCTTTCGCACATAGTCTGTAATGTCCACTTCATTGTAATAATAGTGAAAAGGATACGCGGGCGACGGTCCTTGGGTGACAAACGCGCCGTTTATATATACCTTATAGTAATCGTCCGCCGTGATATAGAGTAGCACTCGTCCGTTTGCTTCCGTTTGGAATGCAGAGCGAAACAGCATATGCATGTTTTCCGGAAGCGGTGATGATAAAGCCTGCCGATCCTTTTCCCTGTGAAATACGAAAATCGGCGCAGTATCCGCCATATCCGGCAATGTAATCCATTTTCCTGAAAACGAGTGTTCCATGTTCTTCCTTTCCGTCACGAAGCTATCAATATGTATTTTCAGTGTCTGCCACCGTCTGCACGGTCTGTTTTTTCGCCTGTGAACTTTTAATTTTCTCCTGCAGTAAATTATAAAATCTATCATGTGGGAAATTTTTTACATCTACAGTTTCTCCTGTAAAGCCGCTTAAATGTATAGCATTCGAGAGGGTCAACCCATAGATGCCTTCCTCACCCGGTGACAATAGTCCTGTTCCATTTAAAATAGCGTCCGCAAAATTTCGTAATATTCCCGAGTGTTGTTCTCCGCCGGAAACATCCACCGGCAAAATGCATTTCCAGCATTCCGGTTTTCCAAATGGTTTCATATTCATTTTTTCAAACTCTCGTTCAGAAATTACATTTCTATCAAACCGCATCTCGTTGTTCTCAATCACGATTTTACCCATATCGCATGCAACCTCAAGGCGGTTTGTACCCGGTGCTTCACCGGTGGAGGTGATGTATTCCCCTATCGTTCCATTTTCGTATTCAAACAAAGCAACAAGGTCATCTTCCACTTCTATGTTATGATATTTGCCGAAGCAGACACGGGCAAACACCTTATCCGGCATCCCAAACATCCATTGCCATAAATCCAGTTGATGTGGATTTTGGTTAATCAGTGCACCGCCCCCTTCATCCTTCCATGTGGAACGCCATACGTTACTGTCATGATATGCCTGCGGACGATACCAATGTGTAATAATCCATGTGACGCGCTTTATATGCCCTAGCTGTCCTTCCTGTATCATGGTTCTAAGCTTCTGGTATGCGGGGTTTGTTCTCTGGTTATACATAATCCCAAAAACACGACCTGCCTTTGCCGCAGCTTCATTCATTTCCAAAACCTGCTTTGTATAAACCCCTGCCGGCTTTTCGCACAAAACATGTAAGCCGTGTGAAAAAGCCTCAATTGCAAGTGGCGGGTGCAAATAATGCGGTACGGCAATTAAAACGGCATCCATAAGACCGGAAGAAAAAAACTCTTCTGTTGTTTTAAAACAGGGGACATCGGGACATAATTCCTGCGCTTTTTCACGTCTTTCTGCATTCTTATCACAAAGTGCAGAAAGCACAACATTCTGTACTTTACCGTTTAAAACATTTTTTACATGTGTTGTGCCAATGTTTCCTATGCCGATAATACCAAGCCTGACCTTTTCCATTTATGCACCCACCTTTTCTAAGATTGCACAAAAAGCATCATGTGCAATTTTAAATTTACCGAAATCGCTTTGATTTAGCTGCATCATTTCGTCTGAAAGTTCAAGTTCAGCCAGCCCCTCAAATCTTCCCAAATGCGGTTCTAAACAGGCAAAGCCGGAAAATCCCTTAGCTAACAATTTTTCCATCATTTCCGGTACTGCACCAAGCCCCGTACCTGCCGGAACGACCATACCGTCCTCTACGGCATCTTTAATATGGAGATATGTGATATATGGCGAAAGTTTTTCAAACGCCACTTTACAATCTTCACCACACTGCACAAAATTCGCAGGATCAAATATACAACCAAGTGCCGGAGATTTCACTGTTTTCAGCACATCAAGGCAACGGTCTGCCGTATCTCCGTAGATGCCTTTTTCATTTTCATGCAAGAGAATGATCCCCTCTTCCAGAGCAAGGCGAACCATGCTGTTCATCCTGTCCATGACAGCTTCACGGTACACTTCCGGTCTTTCTCCTTGCGGAATGCGAAAACTAAAAATCCGAATATATTTTGTGCCTAACCTTTTTGCAACACGAATGGTATTTGCAAGTTCTTCCATATGCACACCAAAATCGTCTTCTATACTGATTTTGCCGATTCTGGAACCAATACTTCCCACTTTTATATCTCTTTTATCCATCTCTGCCGCCAGCATTTCTGTTTCGCTTTCCGTAAGCAGGGATATCTGCTTTCCGTTTACATTTCGCGGGTCAAAATAGTGCATCCCCAATTGCTTGATTCCATCCAGTTGCGTTCGTATATCCTTATCAATTTCATCGGCAAATCCCGTCAGGATAATTTGTTTATTCATTTTGTCCTCCTATACATGTTCCAAAGACGCAGTCTTATATTTCCCTCTTTTTTCACAGGCTTGTTTTTTCATCAAAGGTTTTAATGTCCCCGATGAAAAAACAAAAACTTTCATACAATACTCTGTATTTTCAGGCACTGTCACCACCAGCGCCTCATTTATATTCTTTTTCACAGCAAACGTCAAAAGTTCTTTTTCCTCTTCATCATAGACGCCTACATATAAATCCGCATTTTCCCCATAATACATAACTTCAAACGTGTTTTCAGCGACAGGCTTTATCGTAACCCTTTTTTCCCGTAGCAACATTACAGCTCCGCTCTGTACTGTCACCTGTAAAACCCGTTGCTGCGCTCTCTCCGTAACTACTACATTTTCCGCATTCGTACCATATATAATCTCCACCTCCGCTACCGCGGTTGGATAAGTACGTGTTATCGTTTCATCATGCATAGACATAATAAAACGATAGGTTTCTCCGTTTTCTACCCAGCTTTTTTCCGCAATACCACCGGATATGCTTATCGTTCCATCGCGGTGCACCAGATTTTCAAATGCAAGCTTCATATCCGTTTTTGCATACGCACACATCGGCTCCCAAAGGCTCGTTCTATAAAGCGGAATATTCTCTCCTGTTTCGGAAACCTTCTTTGAAATGCTGTCTTCAAAGGCAAAATACCCAAAGCCCTTTGCCCCGTGCACGAGTGCCTGATATGTCATATGCCGAACCAAATCCGGCGCAGGAAAAAGCCCGGTGGTTGTTTGAAAAGCACCAACAATGGTATAGACAGGTTTTTCCCCGTCTGCTACACGCACCGCTTCCTTTGTTGCGTCTACAACGCCTGTCAGCGAATAATTGTATGGGTCTACAGCAAAAACATCGCAATACTTTATGTCGTACGAAAAATTTGATGAAGTATAGTCTACGAAATAAATCGGGTGCATGGAATCAATATCCCGTATCATTTTATAGCACTCTTCCAAATCCGCAAGCTTTTCATCCGTAACACCTGCGCCAAGCGGTTCATCCATAAGCGCAAATGCAAAAACTCGCTTATCATTTTTCAGCGCATCCACTACATATTTCGTGTTTTCATAATTATCGGGATGATTTGGCATTTTGCTATTTCTGTACAGACAAAATAAAGCCTTTAATCCCTTTGCATCCAGTGCCGCAAGAAGAGCTTCTCGCTTTGTGGCCTCTCCACGGCTTGTGTACCAATAGGGCACCTGCACTACCGATACACCAATGTCATCCATATACGAATAATCTGCCGTATTGTTTACATGGTACGCAATTACAGGGTCGATAATCTTATCGTCTATACGCACATATCCGTCTTTACCAAGCATAGACGGACGATTATATCTATACAACGCTTGTGTGTAAGAATCCAGTGTTTCAAGACTTTCGAAATTGTAAACATATATCGAAAGCGTATACTCCGGCGGATCAGACTGCCCGGGGGTACGAATGGAAAGCATGCGCGGGTCATACGTAAACGTCACAGTATGCGCATAAAAGTTTTCAATTTTTTGCGTAATAATCCGCCCGGACATTTTCTCTTTAATTTCGAAGGTAATCTCCACATCTTCATATTCTTCGAGTAAATAGAAGCTGTGCAAGAAAACCTGCGCTGTTCCTCTTGTATCGTCTTCATAATGAAAGACATCGCTTGTTGAAAAGGATAAGGGCTCGGGCGCCTTCGACATATACATCGTCACATCATCAAAATAAACGGTTCCCGCTGAATAAAGACGGCAATATACCTTAGCCCTATTGGCACCCTTAGGAACAGTAAAGGTGTGTGTAAGCTTCACCCATTGTCCATTCGTAGACCCTTGGTATTTGGTTTCCTTCCCCTCAGATACCCCGTTTCCTGTTGTTTCTGTCTTAAATCCGGCGCTTTCAAAGTATCCTTTTATATATCCTTCTACCGTGTAGGTAGCACCTTCCGTAAGCGGCAAACTGGAACGATAAACCCAAGGCTTTACTGTGCTGTTCTCAGCCGTAATTTTAAGTCCAGCTTCGCCATTTCTCACGGCTTCTATATTTTGTGCCGTCGTTTCAATAAAACAATAGCTGTCCCATCCTGTGTTTTGTGAAATGGCTTGCCACGCTGCCATTCCGTTTTCAAAATCACCTTCACCATTCAACAAATCCGCAGTATTTGCCGCGGTCACGGCAAAATTGCCGTGACCACACAGAAAGACGAGCAAACATAAAATAGCTACAAGCCTTTTTTTCATTTTATCTTACCACCAAATGAATTTTTTGATAGGGAGATACGCGTACAGCATATATAAGGTCACTGCCTATTTTCAATTGTTCCAGCTTAATCACACGTACTTCACCCTTATCCTTTTCGTACAAAACAAATGGAGGGTCGGCGGGATGACCATCAAGAAGCATCATTCGAGAATATCCGTTTGGTGTAAAGATATAGCCATAATCCAAAATTTCTTCCACATAACCACAAAACTGCGAAAACTTAGAATACGTCATATTTGCACCAGGTCTGGAAACGTTATAAATGTGCTCACCGGGTTTTAAACTCTTCACACGGGCATGTACGGTAATTTGAACTGCCAGATTGGCACTGTTTTTGTAATACTCCACAGCATCACCTACATGCAGTGCAGAAAGCTTTATTTTTTCTTTTATTTTCCCATCTTCGGTAAGCTCGGTTTCTTTGTCTGTATCCGTGAACACCGAAATGGTTGACCCCATAGAGATGACTTCACTTCCATAATCACTAGCTTCATAGAATATGGTGTCTTCCACGCCTCTGTCGTTTATAATCGTTACACCAATCATGGCTTCGCCGTCATCCGTCAGCTGCTGGGTAATCTTCTTTACAACGCCATAGTAAGGGGTTAGACCATCTGTGCTCGTTGTATTACCGGCATCCAGTTTTCTTACAAACACACCAACATAATAATTCTTATCCACATCGTACAGAGTTGAATTTGGATAATATTCCCCCGCTGTATCAAAATATGAGTTGGTACGAATAGAATAATCGGTATCCTTATCCGAATACGTGTCTGGTACTAAGAATACTTTTGTATTCTTGTTGATTCTATATCGTTCAGCAATCGTGCGCATACCATACGCAATATATTTTGTGGGTCTTGCCAGTTCACCGCTTCCACCCGGTCCTGTTTCATAATCAAAGGTAAAGATTCCCTTTCGGGTATCATAGTCCATGGAAGTACCATCCAATGCAGTTAAAAGCTCTGTAATTTCGCCTTTTTCATTCTGCTTATAGGTGATAAGCTGTCCTTCCCATGTATCACCTATTACAAGAGTAGGACTATCCGAAAGCTTCTCGCGGTCGATAACCATTGTTTTCCGTTCCGTATTGGACCCGTCCGCCAAAATGCCATTAAAGGCTACCTTTTCCGCAAGGTTTAAAACTTCCATATTGCCTTTTTCAGTGAAAATACGTACGCGGACGCCTGTGGATAAGCCTTTGTCCTTCGCAATGGAGGTAAAATATGCATACTGACCGCCGGCAGCCTCTGTATCATATGCCACAACCGCACCTGTATGGTCAAGGAAGAATCGTAAGGTTTCGCCTACAAGCGATTCTCCTGAAATTGCACCGGAAACCACGGGATACCAAGTTCCATCAACAGAAAGTTCTGTGTCGCTTTGTTCTTCCACGCTACCGCTTATTACGTCGGCAGATACAACCGCTTTTATGGGTGCATCTCCTGAAGTGTCTGTATACGAAAGCACCATGCCTTCAGCAATGTCGGCTATCTCTATTTCCTTGCCAAGCTTATCACAAAGAAGTAAACGTCTTTCCTGTGTATCCAGCACTTTATTCGTATCATCTGTAAAGAACACCGTGTAAGTATCCAAATCCACGCGGTCTATTACTTTGGAGATGTAATTCTCTACCAGAATAACGTCTGCACCTGTACCACTGTTTTCAATAAGCGTAACTGTACCGTTTACATTTTGTACATCCATTTCATTCCATGGGTTCAGAACAGTCCCATTATAAATAAGGGAAGCATTTGCATCAACTGTAATAGAACGGTCTTGATTTTCAATGTCAACATACGAAATCTTTGCACGAGAGGTTGTAGGCAATACATCTTTCCCTCTTACCTCTGTTACCTTCACTCTTGCATTCGGTGCAATATCAAACACTTCGTTTGTCGCATCGTTTTTAACATACAGCGTTACATTCTGTCCGAGATATTCTTCTGCACCCGATACGCCGGCTTCATAAACTACGCTATCAAGCGCAATTTGTCCGCGACGAAGCTTTGTGCCATCCATGCTTGTATAATAGTTACCCGTCACACGTCCTGTCTTAGCCACGAGCCCGAAATAGGATGACAAAAGCGAGCTGTCTGGTTCCGTTTGATAGGTTTCTGCAGAATTTTCACCAAAGCTTGTTTTGGATACAAGTTCAATGTCAAGGGCGTTACGAAGAAGCATTGCAAATTCTCCGGCACGAATCGGTGCTTCGCCAACTTCTTCCGTACCGCGTAAAAGTTCGATGCGGGAAGCTGTGAGGCGATAGCCGGCAATATATCCACCGTCCCGCTCTGCATATACTTTATATCCAAGCATATCCACAAGCACTTTTAAAACCTGATTATAGGTCACAGGTGCACCGGGGCTAAAGAGTCCTTCGCCCGTACCGGACATAAACCCCATATCACGAACGGCTGCGATATACTTGGCATAGTCACTAGTTACCGGTACATCTGTAAAGCCCGTTTCCTGTACATCTGCCGCCGCATCTCCCAAAATCTTTACAAAGCTTTTCGCAGCATCCGCACGACTTACCGATTTTGTTACATCAAATGTATCTTCAACCACTTTAAGCTTTTTGAGAAAATCAGCTGCTTTATTCCAATCTGCAAGTTGTTTTTCGGTCGGCTCCGTCTTAAACGTAACCTCTTCTTTGGTAATTTCCAAAGAGGCGGTATCGTCCGCTTTGCCTGCAAGGTCTTCAAGTGCAAGTACACGCATAAGCATAACAGCAGCTTCAGCGCGTTTGGTATTCTCTGTTGGGTTAATGTTTCCTGCATCATCTCCCATAATGATGCCTGTAGACACCATGAAAGCGGCAGCATCCTTTGCATATGCAGCAATTTCGTCTTTATCGCCAAAGACATCCAGCACGCCAAAGTCAGCAGTATCTTCCTTTCCAAGTACCGAAAGTCCGCGGAGAATAATGGTCATCATATCCTGTCTTGTTATTTCCGCTGCAGGATTATAGATGTTTTCCCCAACCCCCTGCAAAATCCCAAGGGCTTTGCCTGCGGCAATTTCCTTTGCATAGGGACTGTCGGGCGAAACGTCAGAAAATAGCTCGGTGCTTTCACTTGTAAGCCCTAAGGTGCGCATAAGGAACATGGCAAAATCACCGCGGGTAATGTTTTCTCCGGGTGCAAACTGACCTTCGCCTGCCATGGTAATGATATTTTTTGCAAAAAGTGTTTCCACAGCATCCTTTGCCCATTCGTAGTCTGCCATATCGGTAAATGCACTCATCGAAAGCTTTGAAAAATCAAGCTTGTTTTTCGGCGTAATCTTATACATCTGCGGTTCTTCGGCTTCGAGTGTCACCCGAAGAACACCATTGCCTGTCTTTTTATCGGTAGTTATGCCGATACCCTCTGCCGTAAAGCCTTCAACGGCAAGAAGTCCATTTTTACTTTTCAGCGGCACCTCTGCGGTGACGCCTGTATTATCTCTGTTATGTACAACAAGAATTATATCTTCTCCCTTTACCCAGCCGTACCAGACGAGAGATTTATTACTGTCATCCCCTAAATTTTCACAAAAAGTTTCATACTTCTTATTTACAAAATAATCCATAAGTTCAGGGGCTTCCTGCGTGGCATATGTTACAAGCGGTTCCCAGAGATGGCTTTCCCATAGCGCAATTCTTCCGGAGCCATCATCTTTAAAGAGCGGGTCACGGAAGGAGAAATACCCATGTCCACTAGCACCGCGTTCGTAGGCAACATACATCCATGCCCGCATAAATTCAGGTGTGGGTATATCACCGCCAAGACCGTTCTGGTAGGCTCTGCCAAGGTACATGAAAGGCTTTTTGTCTTTCACAAGATCACGCACAAGAGCAATATTATTATAAAGGCCCTGTACGCTTTTCAACGGATAATAATCCGGCACCAAAACATCACAGTATTTATAGGTTTCACCGATATATGCAGGTGAGTAGTCAACCAAATATACCGGATGATTATCGTCAATATCCCGCACCGCACGGTAGGAAGCATCAAGAAGCTCCAGCTTTTCCTCTGTAATGCCGCCGCCAAGCGGTTCGTCCATCAATGCCCAACCATAAATACGCGGATCATTCTTATGCTTTTCTACCACATATTTCGTGGTTTCCAGATTGTCCGGCGCGCCTGCCATTGTCATGCCTCTGTACAAACTAAAAATTGCCTTTAATCCGTATTTATCCAGCTCTGCAAGGTAATTTTCACGTTTTTCGTCATCCGTTGTGGAAAACCAGTACGGTGCCTGTACTGCGTTGATGCCCGGTTCTACGGCTACAGGAAACAACGCGGGGTCTTCTACATGGTAAGCAAAATGTATCACCTGCGGCTCCTCGCCGGGTGCCTGAAAGCGTCCATCAGGCAAAAGCCATGCAGGGCGGGGATACTTATATACAGTCTGTGTGAATATTTGCTGTTCTTCTCCGGCTTTATTTTTCACCGTTGCCCGCACATCATATGCCTTTTTCATTTCCGGCATTTTATCCAAGGTAAATTCGTAGACCGCCTCTCTCCCCGAAACACGAACAGCGTTTTGACTGTCCAGTACGGTTTCACCATCTAAAAGCGCAAAGTCTACTCTGGTATCCTCGTCAAGCCCGGTACCGTCAAAATACGGGTCCAGTTTTACGCGCGCGTACCCTACTTCAAAATCCGGATAGTGATAAATATCGTCGGTACTAAAGGAATAAGCGGGCGGTGCCGCAGCCTGGGTCAGTCGAATGTTATCAAAGTATGCCGTACCGTTTGAGAAAAGGCGAGCATAGAGTTTTATGTATTCCGTTCCCTCGGGTACAGTAAAGGTTGTAGCAAAATCGACCCATAGGGTATTCGTACTGTACATCAGTGTATCAGGATTTATATTGTTTGAGGTCTCGCCGTAGGATTCCACCTTAAAGCCTACGCCGCGGTTTCCCACTTCTCCCGAAAACGTTACGTTGATGTTTGCCGCAATCTCATACTGCGCCCCCGGCACCAGTCCATACACTTCTGTCATACACCACGGTTGTCCCTGTACATCCGTGGTGATTTTCAGGGCATTTGCCCCATCCTTCACCTTTGCGGTTTCCAAAAATATATGCGGCGTTGTCTGCCAATCCCCACCCATTGGGCTCCAGCCTAAGGGATTGCCTGCATCATCCAGTGTTTCAAAGCTGCCATTATCCAAGAGGTTTACCGTCTCCGCTTCCGCTGCATAAGCTGTAAAAGGGAGTGCCGAAACCAACAGAAAACAAAGCAGAAGCATGGAAACTATTTTTTGGGCTGTTTTCTTCATACTGTTACTCCTTTATGCTACTGTAATCTTTGTCCATTTTTTTAAATGCTGTTTAGTCGGAAATCAAATTGCTTTCAAGTACGGGAGTCATGCCGGAAACATTGTTCCAAACCATAACCTTTACGCTGTATTTCACGCCATCCTCCGCAGTCGGCACGGTGATGTCCGGCACTTGAAAACTTGTCATCGGCACAACCGTCTGGTCATATGTAAAACTATTCCAATTAGAAGGTGCGGCTGCGCCTTTTACCTTTGTTGTTTTAGCATCCGAAATTTCAACGCTGTACAGCGTCTTTTGCGTGCCTACGGTTTTATATACTGCAGCAAGCACTGTCAGCGGTGTCCCGCCTTCTTCTTCCATACTCGTTACATAGCGAACCTGCGCCTTCACTGTTCTCACGCCGGTATCCGCATCGGTAATCGCATCTTTAAGCGTTGCAATCGGGTCAACCCGTTCTGTTCTTTGGTATAAATTTTTCTCAACATCTGTCTCTCTCTGATTTGTATACACCTTTCCAAAGAAAGCTTTTGCAGTCTGCGTTATATCATTTGCAAAGACAATTTCACTCTCCATTTTCTCCATGGTTACATCATCCAAATACCATGTTCCGGAAATAGGATTGCTTCCGCTCTGTCCAAAACGAATATAGTCATTTGGTGCAACCAAAAGACCATGCAAGAACGTGGTGTGTGTATGCCATTCACCGGTCCCGGGGGCTGCACCTGCATACTCTTGCGGAAGTCCCCATGTCCATAGCTGAGTGTTTTGGTTGAAAGCATATGCCATTTTCGCGCCACTGTCATGCTTGTATTTATAACTAAGTTTCCAGACTGCATTTTGGTCTGTAATTGTTTGAGAAGGCACTCTATATCTTGCATAGCTGTTATCCACCTTAATGTAATGATTTCCGGTTGTTTCGTCCGTCATTAATTGTGACTTACTAATTCCATTCCATCCACCAACATATTCACCTTCTACATCATAGGTTTTTCCTTCTAAATCCGATGTATATAATACGCCGTTTTCATCCCCCTCAAAGTCCCCATTCGGGAACAGAACATTTTCTGCCATAACTCCCATATTTGAAAGCAGAAGAACGCCTCCCAGAAGCATTGCGCAAATTCGTTTTGTTGTACCTTTCATCTTGTATACCTCCGTTAAAAAAATTATTTATGATAAACCGACGGTTTCTTTCCGCCGGAAGTATCATCCGTTTTCAGAACACCCAAAAATTCAGGCTAATCTTATTTAATTTGAGTATAACATCCGCAGGCATGAATGTCAACTGTACATTCTTTGCCTTTTTTAAAATAAATTTGGTGGTCATATGTATTGAAAAACAACATTTTTTCATCTTCTTCGAAAAAATTTTCAGTCATTCGAAAAAATTTTCACTTGACAAATCGACGCTTATTCTATATACTATAATTATAAGAATCATGGTCTTTAAAGGAGGTATTCTATCCATGAAAAATCTGGATGCACATCTTAGACAAATTGATATACACCCACCCGATCCGGAGTACAAAAAGTGTTCATATCGCTGGATGGGTGACCACTGCAAGGATAAATCAGAGTTTTATTACGTGCTTGACGGTAGCTTTGTACTAAATATAAACGACCATTCTTATATCGTGCAAAAAAATCAAATGGCACTTTTTCCCTCAGGGCTTCGCCATTCCTATTGGAGCATTCCGGGAAAATCTCCCACCATTCTTCGATTTGGGTTTCGTGCGTTCTGCCACGACGAGGATATTTTTTCCTTTTATGGCATGACGGATGATAACCATGTGGTATATCTTCCCGAGGATGATGTGATGGCATGCTATCAAACCATGATCGCTCACCCCCTGAACAACACACGCCCCTCCAGTTATGCCATGCGTTGCGGACAAATGAATATCCTTCTCAGCATGTATCTTCATGCACGCCTTTCGATGGAAACGACAAAGCATGAATTTCAAGATGTAATTCAGTACATGAAAGCACATATTGCCGAAGACCTTTCTCTTGATGACCTTGCCAACGCATTCCACTTTAATGCCTCCCACTTTGTGACAAAGTTCGGCAAGCATGCGGGTATTTCCCCGATGAAGTACTTTTCTCAAATGCGGGCACGTCATGCAGCTAAGCTTTTGAAAACCACAGATATGCCGCTCACAGCAATTTCAGCTTCCGTTGGCTTTTCTGATGTGTATTACTTTAAAAACTTTTTTGAAAAACATATGGGCATCCGTCCCGAGCAATATAAAGAGGTTATGACAAAACCCGCTGACCTTGTGTTTATTTAAACAAAAAAGACATTATTCGAGAAAGAATAATGTCTTTTTTGAGTGTTAATCTAGGGTGTGCGAAAATGCAGTAATACAAGAAAGTTAATTCTAAATTTTAAAAAAGTGAGAAGTGAATAATTAAAAATCGACAAGATGATGTCGAATCTTGTCGATTTTGGTGCGGATAAGAGGACTGTTACTCTTTTTAAGGGAGTGCCCTGTTAACCTGCTTTTTCTATATTAAGTTCGCTGTTAAACTCTACAGTTCCAACAAACTTATAATAAATATTTATATCCTGATAAGTCTCGCCCTGATATTCATACTTTTCGCCGACTTCAATTCTGTCTATAAGCTCATGGAGAATCTCGTATGTGAGTTCTTTAATTCCAATGTACTTTTCGATTAAGTTTACAAAGTCTATGGCATTATCTTTTGACTTATGGTATTCGTTAAGCTCGCTTTCAATTCTTAATGCCTCGGCTTTTAATTCTGACTGTTCTTCTTCATATCCTGCAAGAAGTGATGCCATTCTCTCGCTTGATAAATTTCCTAAGACTGAATTTTCGTATGTCTTTGTTATAAGTATTTCAAGCTCACCGATTCTCTTGTTGGCTTTTGCAAGCTTTCGTTGATTGTCTTTGGTTTCTGCCATAATCTTTTGTTCGTTGCATTTAAGTGCCGCTTTGTATAGGGCATCTCTGTCGGTTTCAAGCATCACAGTCTTTGCATATATGTCGGCAAGGACTACACCATATAACTCATCATACCTTATGTAATGAGATGGGCAGTATTGCTTGCCTTTTAAGTTATATGTGTTGCATACATAAGACTTGGTTGCACTGGAGAAAACCAAGGCATTTTTACAATCCATACATTTTATTATCTTAGCAAAGATTTGTGTTTCGCCTGTTTTGGTTTCTCTTGACCGACTTTCAAGTAACTTTTGAACTTCATCAAAGGTCTGCTTATCAATTATCGGCTCATGGGTGTTTTCTACCACAATCCATTCATCCTTTGGCACATCTCTGAACTTCTTTGACTTAAAAGGTTTCTCTTTTCTGTGATTTACCATATTGCCTATGTAAACTTCGTTTATAAGCATATCGCCCACCGTATCATCACACCAATAACATTCATCATCGTGTGCGGTCATAGCAGAATAATGATTCATTCCCTGAGTTTTTGCATAGGCAGCAGGAGTAGGGATTTTTTCTTCGTGAAGAATTTTTGTTATCTTCCTTTTCCCATAGCCCTGCTTTGCTAAATCAAAGATGTGTCTTACAACAGGCGCGACCTCTTCGTCGATTATAAGATGATGCTTGTCCTTTGGATCCTTTTGATATCCGTATGGTGCTTTAGCACCAAGGAACCAACCTGATTCCGATTTGGTTTTGTATGCAGACCTTGTCTTTTCGGATATGTCTCTTGGATACATTGCATTATACATATTCTTGAATGTTACTATCTGCTGATAACCATTTAAGTATGTATCAACGCCGTCATCTATTGCAATAAACCGAATGCCTCTTGCTATGAAAATATCCTCGTAATATAGATTTGCCTGAACATCATTTCTGCCAAGTCTTGATAAATCTTTTACTATTACACAGTTGGCATTTCCTTCTTCGACATCTCGCATCATTGCCTGAAATTCAGGTCTTTCAAAGAATACTCCCGATTCGCCATCATCCACGAATTCTTTGCGAATTATGATAGAATTTTGCTTGGCGAAATTCGTTGTTTTCATTCTTTGTGTTTCTATACTTATACTTTCTGCATTTGCTGAACGTTTATCTTCTTTGGATAACCTTAGATATAAATTTGCTATCCATACCGTTTCTCTTTTTGCCATCTAAATTCTCCTTTCTCTTAAGGGAAACGGCTGTGTAAATGCTATAATGATTATACCACATAACCCAGCCGTTATCCAGATAAATCACCGAAGTTCTTTAAGAAACTTCACGGCTTATGATATTATTTACTCTGTCCCTTAAGGATATTTCCTCGCCGGCAAAGTGAGATGTTGTCCTGAATATCTTATTACCGATTTCGTAATAGATATTGAAGTTTCCATCCACATACGCACCTTTGAAATTATCAATAGGTGTGTCGCCGGGCTTTATTCTTTTGTAAATAAGATAGTAACTTGGAAGAACAATTTTCTTCATACA
>JAZROH010000047.1:0-9768 GCA_045648645.1 Clostridia bacterium
TTGTTTTCATAATGAGAAAGGGCTTCTCTGGAGATATTTAAATCCATAGCAACCTTTAATTGCGTTAATCTTCGTTCTTTTCTGATTTGTTTTAAGCCTTTCACAAAATCACCTCTTAATAGTATTGTAACATTCTGTTACAACCAAAATGTTACAGATTGTTACGCTCTTGAAATTTTGCAAAGAAAAAGCAGTTTGCGGTTTCGCATGCAAGGCTTGACTTTTACGGGCTTTTTTGATAGTATGTATACATGCTATGTTGTTTATTTTTGTAGAAAAAGAGGATTATATGAAATCGATAACCCTTGTTGCCTGTAACGCAAAATATTGTCATACCTCCCTTGCCGTGAGGTCGATTGGAGCGGCATGTAAGGAAAGGGGGATTCCCGTTATCCTGTTGGAGCACTCGGTAAATGAGCCGTTTCGCCAAATTATGCAATCGATTCTTTCGTGTGAGAGCGATATATACGCCTTTTCCTGCTATTTATGGAACATGGAACTCGTTCAAAAAATATGTTTGGATTTAAAAGCGGTAAAGCCTGCTTGCAAAATTCTTTTAGGAGGACCTGAGGTTTCTTTTGACCCTGAAAGTTATACCTTTGCCGATGGCGTGATATGCGGCGAGGGAGAGGTGGCAGTACCCGAATATGTACTGGGACTTTGCGAAGGGAAAGTCATTCACGGCATGCCCGCAAAGAACATGGATGCACTTCCGTTTTGTTATGCAGAGGCAGATTTATATGCGAACAGACATCGGCTTTTGTATTATGAAAGCGCGCGGGGCTGCCCGTATGCTTGCAGCTATTGTCTTTCTTCGATTGAAAAAGGCGTTCGTTTTAAAAGCTTGGATAAGGTCTTTACGGAGCTTCGAAGGTTTGATGATGTCAAGGTGGATTTGGTGAAATTTGTGGACCGCACGTTTAATGCAGACCGTGCGCGGGCGCTTGCAATCTGGAAATACGCGGCAGAAGAATGTCACCATACGAAATTCCATTTTGAATTGGCGGGAGAACTTTTGGGCGAGGAAGAACTGGCGTATTTACAAACGGTACCGAAAGGAAAATTTCAGTTTGAAATTGGCATACAAAGTACATGCCCCGAAACACTTCGGGCGGTGTGCCGTAAGGCGGATACGGGTGTGCTTTTTGAAAAAATCAGGCGTTTGGTGAAAATGGGGAATATTCATGTACATACGGATTTGATAGCCGGGCTTCCGTATGAAAGCTACGCTGTTTTTAAGAACTCCTTTAACGATACGTATGCCCTTATGACAGATTGCCTGCAGCTTGGGTTTTTAAAGCTTTTGAAGGGGTCGAAAATCCGGAAGGAGGCAGAAGCGTTTCAGTATCGGTTTTCTGCGGCGCCGCCCTATACCATTTATGATAATGCGTTTATTTCCGCAGAGGAGATTTTTCGCCTTGAAAAAATTGCGGAAACTGTGGAGCGGTTTTATAACAGCCATGCCTTCGAAAAAAGCATTGCACATGCCATTTCCCGCTTTTCCACGCCGTTTGATTTTTACGAAGCCCTTTCCAAATGCTTTGACGGTATAAGTGCCGTTGCGCAAAAAAAGCTGTATGAAATTTTGCACGCATTTTATACGGAACACTTTGGCGAGGACGCGCTGTTTACAGAATATTTGAAATTTGACTGGGTAAAGCAGACGAAAGGAACTGCAGTGCCTGCCTTTATGGGAAGCCTGGAAACGCTGCAGCCTGTTTTGTTTCAGCTACTGGAAAAAGAAGGGTTTAAAGAAAAATATTTGCCCGATTTTGCGGGCATGAAGAGCAAAGAAATTATAAAGCATGTGTTTATACGAAAATTTAACCTGCCGAAGGAAAAAGTGTATTTGTTTTATGAAGACAGCGTGGCGGATATTACGGCAGAATGGGAAGAAATTTAGGCGCGCAATGGCATCACATTCTGTTTTTCTCAATCACGGCGAAAAGCGGCGGGCAGTTCTTTCGGTTATAGAAGGATTGGAGCATAACGGTGTACTTTTTTTGGTCGAGCCGTTCGAGATAGTCTAAAATAGCATCCCGTTCTTCAAAACCGGTATCGCCACCGTAGTAGATGCAAAGCGAAATGAAGCCATCGTCCCGAAGGATAGACAATGCTGCATCCAGCGCCTTTAAACTGGTGTCGGGATGCGAAAAAATGCGGTGGTCGCCGCCCGGCAGAAAACCGAAATTGAAAACCACGGCAGAGGCTTCTTTGACATACTCGCTCATTTTATGGTGGCTGTCCAAAATAAGCGTCACATTTTCGCGCCTGTTCTCTAAAAGAAGTGCCTTAGTCGATTGGATGGCTTCTTCCTGAATATCAAAGGCAAACACCGTCCCGCCTTTTCCGACAAGCTCGGAAAGCAGAAGCGTATCGCGCCCTCTGCCGCAGGTGGCATCTATAACGGGGTCGCCTTCTTTTATGTGCGCCCGAAAATGGGCGTGGGAAAGCTTAAGAGCGTTTTTGTCATAATACTGCATGGTTTCATCCTTTTTCTGCAATTTTTTTCATTATATCATTTTATGAAGTGTACTGTCAATGTCCTAAGTTTATTTTCATGGAAAGGCGGTAATACTATTTTCGAGGTGATTGAAATGGCAAAGAAGGGTATGAAAAGAATAGACCGTACGCACACAAAGCCGAAAAACGATGTGCCGCCCGTGCCCCAGATACAAGGCAAAGCGAGGCATGGCGAGGTGCGGGCAAATGCGATAATTGCCGGCACGGATACGCCGGTGCAGAAGATGTATCATAAAAACCCGCATGCGGATAAAAATTCCCCGTATTCTGAGGTGCACACAGATTTGGCACGGGATAACCTTGAAAACGACCTTCCCGCGGCCGATTTGCAGGATTTATAAAGGACACGCCTCTTAAGGGGCGTTACATAATGAAAGATGAAGGTGTTGTAATATAAAAAAAGGTGTGGTATAATGATTTCATCGGAAATGAAATCAACTAAGTTTGCCTGACGGCAAGTGAAGTTACCAATGGTAGTGAAGTTTACTTCGTAAGTGAAGTTTCGCCTGACGGCGAAGTGGCAAACTTAACTTCACTTTGAGCTTTTGTTCAAAACTTCACGAAAAGAGTGGCATCTAAATATCAAACGAATTCCAATGATAAATTTGTATTAAAAGGAGAATGTACCATGCGAAAACTTTACAAATCAAAAACGGACAAGAAAATCTGCGACGTATGCGGCGGTCTTGCGGAATATCTGAACGTGGACGCTACGATTGTACGGCTTATCTGGGCGGTACTGTCCATTTGCGGCGGTGGCGGAATCCTTTTGTACATCGTAGCGGCATTTATTATGCCCACCTTTGAGGAATAGGTAGATAATTCAAAGTTTAAAAAAGGGGAATGTAAAAAAAGTCCAGACCACAAAAAGGCAAGAAAAGCAAGAAAAGTTAAGTGCGTAAATATACAGCGTGCATTTAAAACGCAGAAAAATCTCAAGAAATTGAGATTTTTCTATATTCTAATGCCTTTTTGTTACGAACAAACTTCGCCGCTCGCTGTACCCATGTACAGCTTCGGGTAACCCAAAGCTTTCGTTTTGGCTCAGTTTGTCCGTTCTGAAACATTTTTTCCTATTCCCCAAAAGGGTCTGTAAAAAGTCAAGTTTTTTGCAGACCCCTTATCTGTTTGCATCAGTTTATTTTTTGCAAGAATGCCGTCATAAGTTTGCCGGCATTTTTCGCCGCTTCCGTGGCGAAGGCATCATAGGACATGGGGGCTTCGCCGTCTGCCGCATCGGAAATGGCGCGGAAGAGACAGCACGGAACACCGTTTGCCGCGCAAACCTGTGCCACAGCGCCGCCTTCCATCTCGCAGGCAATGGCGGGGAAGTGCCGCAATATGGCGTCTTTATCCTCTTTCGATGCGCAGAAACGGTCGCCGGTCGCAATCAGTCCGCATTCTGCACGGAGCCCTGTTTCCTTTGCAGCTTCCAAAAGAACTTTGGAAAGCGCATCGTCGCAGGGAAGCTCGACCATGTTAATGCCCGAAATCAGCCCCAAGGGGTCGCCGATAGGGGTGGTGTCCATGTCATACTGCACAGCCCCTGTGCCGATGGCAATATCGAAAACACGAAGCGTGGGGGAAAGCGCACCTGCAACGCCGCAGTTAATAAGAAACGAGGGATTATAGCGGAGTAGCATTGTCTGGGCACACATGGCGGCAAAAACCTTGCCGATTCCGCATACGGCGGCAACCACCTCGCGTCCGGCAACGGTGCCGAGCGTAAAGGTGAGGCTACCCGCTTTTTCTGTGCGGGCGTTTTCAATCGAAAGCGCCTGCATTTCTTTTTCCATTGCGACAATAATTCCAATCATAAATTCAGTCTCCTTATACTGATGTGGTAAGTAACGAATCTTGGGGGCTGATTAGATTTAGATGCAGAACGGATAAACCGAAGGAAAATGCGGATTTATCCGCATTTGACCGTTGCCCGACGGCGTACGTGTGTACGCCGAGCGGTGAGGTTGGTTCGTAGTTCAAAGGCAAGTGTAAAAGAGAAATTCGCAAATAATTTGCGAATTTCAACTAAATATCCAACTTAGCAAAAGTAACCCTTTGTTCTCGGTACTTTTTTGGCTTTGAACGTTCTGCGCTAAATACAACAGCCTCACATTTAAGAAAGTGTGATTTTTATAATCGCTTTTTTACCGCGCTTTACAATCATGCCGTCTTCGCCAAACGCATCCTTCGAAACAGGACCGTCTGCCGCGACCTTTTCGCCGTTTATGGTAAGACCGCCCTGCTGCAGAAGCCGTCTGCCTTCGGATTTGGAGGGGATAAAGCCGATTTTTACAAGCATGGAGAGTAAGCCGTCAGCGATGTCTTCCTCCGTAACCCTAGCTGTGGGCATGTTGGCAGAAATACCGCCGCCTGCAAAGACCGTCTTTGCGGCTTCATTGGCTTTTTCCGCTTCCGTTTCGCCGTGTACAAGCTTTGTAACCTCGTAGGCAAGGCGGGTTTTGGCTTCGTTAATTGCCTGTCCCTCCAGCTTTTCATATTCTGCAATTTCTTCGAGGGGCAGGAAGGTAAGAAGCTTAAGGAAACGGCAAACATCCGCGTCGTCCACATTTCTCCAGTACTGGTAGAAATCGTAGGGCGAAACCTTTTCGGGGTCAAGCCAAAGCGCGCCGCTTGCGGTTTTACCCATTTTCTTGCCCTCGCTGTTTGTAAGAAGCGTGAAGGTCATGCCGTATACCTGTGCATTTTCCTTGCGGCGAACGAGGTCAATACCGCCGAGAATATTGCTCCACTGGTCATCACCGCCAAGCTCGAGTTTACAGCCGTATTTTTTGTAAAGCTGCAAAAAGTCATAGCTTTGCATCAGCATGTAGTTAAATTCAATAAAGGAAAGACCTTTTTCAAGACGGGTCTTAAAGCATTCGGCAGTCAGCATTTTGTTTACGGAGAAGCAGCTGCCGATTTCGCGCAAAAATTCAATGTAGTTTAAATCCAAAAGCCAGTCACCGTTGTCAACCATAATTGCTTTGTCATCGGAAAAGTCAATTACGGAAGCAAGCTGACGGCGGAAACAATCGCAGTTATGGCGAATGGTTTCGGGGGTCATCATCTTGCGCATGTCCGTTCTGCCGGACGGGTCGCCTACCATACCCGTGCCGCCGCCGACAAGTGCGATGGGGCGATGCCCTGCGTTTTGCATGTGGCGCATAACCACCATCTGCAAAAAGTGTCCTACATGCAGACTGTCTGCAGTGGGGTCAAAGCCAATATAAAAGGAAACCTTCTCCTTCCCCAGCAGCTCGCGGATTTCCTCCTCGTGGGTAACCTGCGCGATAAGACCGCGCGCGGAGAGGGTGTCAAATACGTTTTCCATGGTTATTCATCCTTCCAGATAGTATTATTTAGTAGTATACCACAACTGCTTGGAAATTGCAAGAATTTTCTATAAATAGGAAAAAACATCAATATATCGTTTTTTATCCTTGACAAAAACACTATATATTGTTATAATATAGAATACACCCCCTAGGAAAAGGAGAGAAAAGAATGAAAATTATAAAAAGAAGTGGCAGCGAGGTTACGTTTGACCCGAAAAAAATAGAAGTTGCAGTAACAAAAGCAAATGAAAGCGTTGTACCCAGTGCCAGAATGACGCCGGTGCAAATCAAACGTATTGCAGAGGATGTGGAAAGTGCGGCGCAGCATGTAAACCGCTCCTTAAGCGTTGAGGAGATACAGGATATGGTGGAAGACCAAATTATGAACCAGCGGGCGTTTGAGGTGGCACGCCGCTATATCACCTATCGCTATACCCGTGCGCTTGTTCGTAAGGCAAATACCACAGACGAGCAGATTTTAAGCCTTATTGAATGCAATAACGAAGAGGTAAAGCAGGAAAATTCTAATAAAAACCCCACTGTAAACAGCGTGCAGCGGGACTATATGGCGGGAGAGGTCAGCAAGGATATTACAAAGCGTATTCTCTTGCCGCAGGATATTGTGGAAGCCCACGAGGCAGGGATTATTCATTTCCATGATGCCGATTATTTTGCGCAGCATATGCATAATTGTGACCTTGTAAACTTAGAGGATATGCTGCAAAACGGCACTGTAATAAGCGGCACCCTTATTGAAAAGCCCCACAGCTTTTCTACCGCTTGTAACATTGCCACGCAGATTATTGCACAGGTGGCTTCCTGCCAGTATGGCGGGCAGAGTATAAGCCTTACGCATCTTGCGCCTTTTGTGGACGTAAGCCGCAAAAAAATTAGAAAACAGGTTGTGGCGGAGTTTGCGGAAATCGGGGAAGAACTCTCGGATGAAAAAATTGATAAGGTAACGGAACGCCGTCTTAGAGAAGAAGTGAAAAACGGTGTGCAGATGATTCAGTATCAGGTAGTTACGTTGATGACCACGAACGGACAAGCTCCCTTTGTTACGGTCTTTATGTACCTTGGAGAAGCAAAAAATGAGCGCGAAAAAGAGGATTTGGCGCTGATTATAGAAGAAACACTTCGGCAGCGGTATCAGGGTGTTAAAAATGAAAAGGGTGTTTGGATAACGCCCGCATTTCCAAAGCTTATTTATGTGCTTGAAGAGGATAATATAAAGGAAGACAGTCGCTTTTATTATTTAACAAAGCTTGCCGCAAAGTGTACGGCAAAGCGGCTTGTACCCGATTATATTTCCGAAAAAATTATGCTGCAGAATAAAATTGATAAAAACGGCGAGGGGCATTGTTATACCTGTATGGGTTGCCGCAGCTTCCTGACACCGTTTATTGACGAAGATGGAAAGCCGAAATATTACGGCAGATTCAATCAGGGCGTTGTAACGGTAAACTTAGTGGATATCGGGCTTTCCGCAGAAGGGGATATGGAAAAATTCTGGCGTGTGTTTGATGAACGCATGGAGCTTTGCCACAGAGCGCTGCAGTGCCGCCACGAACGCCTGACCGGAACGGTATCCGATGCAGCCCCCATTCTTTGGCAGCATGGTGCACTTTTGCGTCTTGGCAAAGGCGAAACCATTGATAAATATCTGCACGGTGGATATTCCACCCTCTCCCTTGGATACGCAGGGCTTTGGGAATGCGTATACAGTCTTATCGGCAAAAAACTGACGGAGCCGGAGGGCGAGGAACTTGGACTTGCCATCATGCGTAAATTAAACGAATACACCGCAAAGTGGAAGGCGGCAGAGAATATTGATTATTCTCTGTACGGAACACCCCTTGAAAGCACCACGTATAAATTTTCAAAATGCCTGCAGAAGCGGTTTGGTGTTGTACGCGGGGTTACAGACAAAAATTATATTACAAACAGCTACCATGTGCATGTTACCGAAGAAATTGATGCTTTTGAAAAGCTTCGGCTGGAAGCAAAATTTCAGGCGCTTTCGCCCGGCGGCGCTATTTCCTATGTGGAAGTGCCGAATATGCAGAATAATCTGGACGCCGTTCTCTCTGTTATGCGGTTTATCTATGACCATATTATGTATGCAGAGCTCAATACCAAAAGCGATTATTGTCAGGTATGCGGGTTTGACGGCGAAATTGAAATTCAGGAGGATGACCACGGCAAGCTTCTGTGGCGTTGCCCCAATTGCGGAAATACGGATGAAAGCCGCATGAATGTGGCAAGAAGAACGTGCGGCTATATTGGTACACAGTTCTGGAATCAGGGCAGAACGCAGGAAATTCGTGAGAGGGTGCTTCATTTATAAGATGCGGTACGGTGAAATTAAAAAGCGGGATATAGCAAACGGACCGGGGGTGCGGGTGTCGCTTTTTGTGAGCGGCTGCAGACACCGCTGCCCCGGCTGCTTTAATGCCGAGGCGTGGGATTTTTCTTATGGTGTCCCCTTTGACGGCGCGGCAGAGGAAGCCGTACTCCGCGCGGCTGCACCCGATTATATTGCAGGGCTTTCGCTTCTTGGCGGAGAGCCGTTTGAGCCGGAAAACCGCATGGGTCTTTTGCAACTTGCAAAGCAGTTTCGGCAGCGTTTTCCGGAGAAAAACATCTGGTGCTACACAGGATTTTTGTTTGAAGACCTGTTAAAAGAAGAAACGGCACGGGTGCTTTTGGAGCAAGTTGACGTTTTGGTAGACGGAAAATTTATAAAGGAAGAAAAGGATATCTCTCTCCTTTTTCGCGGCTCGGCAAACCAGAGAATTCTGGATGTAAAACGGTCGCTTCAAAGCGGGGAGGCGGTGTGGCTGCCCGGAAACTGGAAACGGCAGATGGGCAGCGGCAATATTGATGAAGGGAATGAATAAAATGGATAAACAGACGGTACGCGTAAAAAAATTACATGCAGACGCCATACTGCCGCAGTATGGCTCGGAATTTGCCGCAGGGGCGGATTTGTATGCTCTTTGTGAGGAAGAATTTGTAAGCATTGCACCGGAGGAAACGAAACTTATCCGCACAGGTTTTTCTATTGAAATTCCTACGGGCTTTGCAGGCTTTATCTACGCCCGAAGCGGCATTGCCACAAAGCGCGGGCTTGCACCTGCCAATAAGGTGGGTGTGGTGGATAGCGACTATCGCGGCGAGGTGATGGTTGCACTCCATAATCATTCTGGAAAAGTGCAACAGATTGCAAAGGGCGAACGGATTGCCCAGATGGTGATTGCGCCGTACCTTGCCTGCGCATTTGAAGAAGCAGAAGATTTGGACGATACGAAGCGAGGTGCAGGCGGCTTCGGCTCCACGGGACGGAAATGATTTTGCACGCTTTTTAGAAAAAATTTCTAAAAATATAACAGAATTATTGATAAACTTGTGGAAATATGATATAATTCAAATATCTTCAAAAAAATATACGGAGGATGAGAAAAATGGAAAAACTATTTAAGCTCAAAGCACACGGCACCAATGTCAAGACAGAAATTATTGCCGGTATCACAACCTTTTTGGCAATGTCGTACATTTTAGCGGTTAACCCCGGTATGCTAGGGATTATTCCCGACGGCCCCGGCCCGGCTGCTATTTTTATGGCAACAGCACTCTCTGCTGCAATTGCTACCATTTGTATGGCATTTTTTGCAAACTACCCTGTGGCATTGGCATCAGGAATGGGACTCAATGCATTCTTTACCTACACAGTATGTTTGACAATGGGATATTCCTATAAAGTAGCACTCACGGCTATTTTGCTGGAAGGTATCATTTTTATGCTTCTTTCCATCTTTAAATTCAGAGAAGCACTCGTTAACAAAATCCCCAAAAACTTAAAGCTTGGTATCACAGCCGGTATCGGTCTGTTTATTACCATTATTGC
>JAZROH010000048.1:0-14096 GCA_045648645.1 Clostridia bacterium
GTCCTTGTTCAGCACCTTGACATCCATGCTCAAGCTCTGCAGTTCTTTAAGGAGAACCTTGAAGGATTCCGGTATGCCCGGATTCGGAACGTTCTCACCCTTAACGACAGTCTCATATGTTTTAACACGACCGACAACGTCGTCAGATTTAACCGTAAGAATTTCCTGCAAGGTATACGCCGCACCATATGCTTCAAGCGCCCAAACTTCCATTTCACCGAAACGCTGACCACCAAATTGCGCCTTACCGCCGAGCGGCTGCTGTGTTACAAGCGAGTAAGGACCGGTGGAACGGGCATGAATCTTATCATCAACCAAGTGATGCAGCTTCAGCATATACATATAACCAACGGTTACGGGATTATCAAACGGCTCACCGGTGCGCCCGTCATACAAAACGGTTTTACCATCCGCTCTCGCGCCTACCTTCTCAAGCGCTTCCGCGATGTCCTCTGCAGTAGCACCGTCAAAGACCGGTGTTGCAATCTTAATGCCCATCTTTCTCGCAGCAAGACCGAGATGTACCTCAAGCACCTGCCCGATATTCATACGGGACGGAACACCCAAAGGATTCAAAACGATATCCAGCGGTGTGCCATCCGGCAAAAACGGCATATCCTCTTCCGGTAAAACGCGGGAAACAACACCCTTATTACCGTGACGTCCTGCCATCTTATCACCAACAGAAATTTTTCTCTTCTGGGCAATATAGCAACGTACAATCTGGTTTACACCGGGCGGCATCTCGTCGCCATTTTCTCTGGTGAAGACCTTAACGTCTACAATGATACCGGCCTCACCATGGGGAACGCGGAGCGAAGTATCACGAACCTCGCGTGCCTTTTCACCAAAAATTGCACGGAGCAACCGTTCTTCGGGAGTCAGTTCCGTTTCTCCCTTCGGTGTTACCTTACCAACCAAAATATCCCCTGCACGTACCTCTGCACCTACGCGAATAATGCCGCGCTCGTCGAGGTCTTTCAGTGCATCCTCGCCTACGTTCGGAATTTCTCTCGTAATATCTTCCGGACCAAGCTTGGTATCTCTGGATTCTGATTCGTATTCTTCAATATGGATAGAGGTGAACACGTCATCTCTTACAAGCTTTTCATTTATCAAAATAGCATCTTCGTAGTTATAACCTTCCCATGTCATAAAGCCAATGAGAACGTTTCTGCCAAGTGCAATTTCACCGTTATCGGTAGCAGGACCATCGGCAATAATGTCATCCTTGTGCACAATCTCGCCACGTTCTACGATAGGACGCTGGTTAATGCAAGTGCCTTGATTTGAACGCATGAACTTGGACAGACGCATCGCATGTCGTTCACCCTCTTCATCGCGAATAACAATTTCGCTTGCCGAAACCTTTTCAACAAAACCGTCGCATGGTGCCAAAAGCACAACGCCGGAGTCCTTTGCCGCCTTATATTCCATACCGGTACCAACCACAGGCGAGTCTGTGCGCAAAAGCGGAACAGCCTGTCTCTGCATGTTGGAACCCATGAGTGCACGGTTTGCGTCGTCATTTTCAAGGAAGGGAATCATAGTGGTTGCAACCGAAACAACCTGCTTCGGTGAAACGTCCATGTAATCTACTTCCGAAGGACTTACTTCCATAAACTCATCGCGGTGACGTGCCGTTACTTTCTTATGGATAAACTTATTGTTTTCATCCAGTTCTTCATTCGCCTGGGCTACAATAAACTCATCTTCCACGTCCGCCGTCATATAATGAATTTCGTCGGTAACGCGTCCTTCTTCTTTAATAACCCTACGATAGGGGGCTTCAATGAAGCCGTATTCATTTACTCTCGCATAGGTACTGAGAGAGTTGATAAGACCGATGTTCGGTCCTTCAGGCGTTTCAATCGGGCACATACGTCCATAATGGGTGTAATGTACGTCACGAACCTGGAAGCCTGCACGCTCACGGCTAAGACCGCCGGGACCGAGAGCAGAAAGTCTTCTCTTATGTGTAAGCTCACCTAAGGGGTTCGTCTGGTCCATAAACTGTGAAAGCTGAGAGCTTCCAAAGAATTCCTTAATCGTTGCCACAACGGGACGAATGTTAATAAGAGACTGGGGTGTTACAATATCCAAATCCTGAATGCTCATTCTTTCGCGGACACCGCGTTCCATACGGGCAAGACCCATGCGGAACTGGTTCTGCAAAAGCTCACCCACACCGCGCAGACGACGGTTCCCAAGATGGTCAATATCGTCTACACTGCCGATGCCATCAAAAAGATTGAGGCAGTAGTTAATGGATGCAAAAATATCATCCTCTGTAATATGCTTCGGGGAAAGCTCGTCAATTCTGCGAAGGATAGCCGCGCGGATATCTTCTTCCGTTTCATTCTCTGCCAGAATTTCTTCCAGAACACTACGGCGTACCTTGCTGCGAATGTTCATATCAGAGGGATCGAAATCCACAAATTCCGCAAGGTCAACCATGTTATTGGAGAAAATCTTGATGGTTTTGCGTTCACCCGTATTCTTATCATCCACCACAACGTGTACGAGGTTTACACCTGCGCGCTCGGCTTCTTCTGCCGCCTCGCGTTTTATAACCTCACCGGCTGCTACGATAACTTCACCGGTACGCTCATCAATAATATCTTCCGCTGCAACAAAACCGACAATTCTTGCCGCCATTGCAAGCTTTTTGTTAAACTTATACCGACCTACACGTGCCAAATCATAGCGGCGCGGGTCGAAGAACAGCATTTGCAAAAGAGAACGGGAGTTTTCCACCGTAGGCGGTTCACCCGGGCGCAGGCGGCGATAAATTTCGAAAAGCGCCTCTTCTTCCGTCTTTGCTGCATCCTTTTCAATGGTCGTTAAAAGACGTTCGTCCTCACCAAACAAATTGGTAATGTCCTGATCCGTTACAAGACCGAGGGAACGCAAAAGAACAGTCATGGGAAGCTTTCTTGTTCTGTCCACACGTACCCAGAGTACATCGTTGGAATCTGTTTCGTATTCCAGCCATGCACCACGATTGGGAATCAATGTAGCTACTAAAATCTTCTTACCGACCTTATCGAATGTCTGTTCATAATAGATACCGGGGGAACGAACAAGCTGGCTGACGATAACGCGTTCGGCACCGTTAATAATAAACGTGCCCTGCTCCGTCATCAGCGGGAAATCGCCCATAAAGATTTCCTGTTCTTTGATTTCGCCGGTTTCCAGATTGCGAAGACGAACCTTTACGCGAAGCGAAGTGGCGTAATTGGTGTCACGCTCCTTACACTCGGCAATGCTGTACTTCGGTTTATCATCCAGCGAATAATCGATGAATTCCAAAACGAGGTTCCCTGTATAATCGGTAATTGGCGAAACATCATGGAAAACCTCACGGATTCCTTCCTCAATAAACCATTTGTAAGAATTCTTCTGCACCTCGATTAGATTGGGCATCTCCAATACTTCACCGATTTTGGAATAGCTCATGCGTGTGTTCTTTCCGAGTTGCACGGGATGTACCATAAATCTCACCTCATTTTAAAATTACAATATCTTAAGAAAATAACTGTCAATGTATGAAAGCGCATGTAAACCTGCATGAAAGCGCAAAAAACAGGGATAATCGGCAAAACAAATATGCATAATTATCCATTCTTATGATGCAGATTAGTATTTTACCATATATTTTGAGGCTTGTCAAGCAAAAAAGGAATATTTTTTTGATTTTTGCAAAAAACTTTATACGAGCCTTCCTTTTTGCAGGATAAGCGCCTCTAAGGCTTGACTTAAAGCAGGAATAAATGATATACTTTCCTTAATAAATAAAACAACCCGAAATATTTATAACGGAAAGGTACCCCATGACAAAGAATACGCCATTATCGATCTCTAAAAAGCTCCCCGCGCTTCTTCTTCCCTGGTTTAGGGAAAACGCACGTGAACTTCCTTGGCGAAAGGATAAAAACCCGTACCATGTATGGCTTTCGGAAATTATGTTGCAGCAAACACGGGTGGAAGCTGTCCGCGGATATTTTCTTCGCTTTCTAAAAGCTTTCCCTGATATGCAAGCGCTGGCCTTGGCAGATGAAGATGCTGTTTTAAAGCTATGGGAAGGGCTTGGATATTACAGCCGTGCACGTAATCTACAAAAAGCGGCAAAAAAAATCATGGAAGTATATGACGGAAAATTTCCAAAAAACCATGCGGAAATTTTATCGCTTCCGGGTGTAGGCGAATATACGGCAGGCGCCGTCGCGTCCATCTGCTTTGAAGCTCCTACCCCCGCAGTGGACGGAAATGTTCTTCGCGTCTTTGCGCGGCTTACTGATTCGCATACCCCTATTGATTTGCCTAAAGTAAAAAAAGAAGTAACAGAAGTTCTTCGCGCCATTTATCCGCCGGGGCAGTGCGGCGATTTTACCCAAAGTCTTATGGAGCTTGGCGCAATAGTGTGTATCCCCAAGTCCCCGCGCTGTGCCGACTGTCCGCTTTCCTCTCTCTGTCTTGCCCGGAAAAACGGTACTGCCGCCCAGCTTCCCAAACGAACGCCGAAACGCGCCCGCACAATTTATGAGAAAACCGTGTTTTTTCTCACACATAATGGAAAAGTGGCTGTGCAGAAACGCCAGGCGCGCGGTCTTTTGGCAGGGCTTTGGGAACTACCGAACATCGAAGGAAAGCTTGACGCAGCAAAAGCGGTGCAAGTTGTAAATAGCTTTGGGGCTGCACCGGATGCGCCTCTTCGCGCGCTGGAACGGGTGCATATTTTCACCCACGCCGAATGGCATATGATATGTTACTATATCCCATGCAAAAAAAACCCTGCCCCCTTTATTTGGGCGAAGCGGGACGAGCTTTTGGAAAAAATCGCGCTCCCGACTGCATTTCGAATGTTTTTGGAGGAAGAAAATGGCTGAATCTGTCTTTTCACGCATCTATGCTGTTGTCCGCTGTATTCCGCGCGGACGCGTAGCTACCTACGGACAAATTGCCGCCCTTGCCGGAAATCCTCGTTGGGCAAGAGTGGTCGGGTATGCACTTCATGTAAATCCCGACCCCGATTCCATCCCCTGCTACCGCGTTGTAAACCGCATGGGCGCCGTTTCTCCCGCGTTTGTGTTTGGTGGAGCAAATGTACAGATTTCTCTTCTGGAAGCGGACGGAATTCACGTAGAAAACGGTATCGTAGACCTTACAAAATATCAATGGAATCCTGTAACAGAAACGTAATAAAAAAATTCCATAAAATGCTTGACTTTACAACTTACGCATGCTACAATAGCTATACTCTCAGGAAACCTCTCGAAAAATTTTAGTAGAAGCAGTATTGCAACCTAAAAAAAGGAGTGGTCACGATGCGTAAAAGAAAAAACGATTTTGAAGAAATTTTCCTCCGATGCGACGCTAAAAAGCAGCCGCTAAAAACGTTAATACTTTTATTTAAGGACAATGTAAGCAGGGTTCTGCTTTCTATTGTTTTTTTTGTTCTCAAACATTCCCCGGTATGGATTGTACCGCTGCTTACATCCGCCATCATAAACGAAGCTACAAACCCGAGCGGTAATACCCTTCGAAACATTTTAATTTATCTTGCCATCGGTGCTGTCGTTATTGCACAGAATGTTCCCTCCCATCAGGCGGAAACCTATTTTTCAAGTCGCGTTGTGCGGGATATTGAACTGCGTCTTCGTAGCGCACTTGTACGAAAGCTGCAGCATTTAACGATTTCATTCCACAAAAACTTCTCTGCCGGTCGTATTCAATCTAAAATTCTGCGGGATGTGGATAATATAGAAGCACTCTCCAAAACGATGATGTCTAATGTTGTGCAATCTATTTTAAACATTATCATCTTTGCATCTATCACCCTTGTCCACAGTCCTTTAGTTGCTCTCTTTTTCCTGTTTACCATTCCGGTTGCCGCCATTTTGATACGCGGTTTTCGCCGAAACATCAGTCGAACGGTATCTGAATTCCGTAAGGAAATGGAGCATATGTCGGCAGGGGTTGCGGAAATGGTTGAAATGATTCCGGTTACAAAGGCACACGGGCTGGAGCGCATTGAAACGAAAAAAATAAACCAGAGCCTGCAGGACGTACAGCAAAAAGCAGTTCGGACAGATACCGTGCAGAATTTGTTCGGTGCTTCTGCATGGGCTGCCTTTCAGCTCTTTCAGCTTGCCTGTCTGTGCTTTACCGGTATTCTCGCCTATAAAGGCAAGATTTCTGTCGGTGAAATTGCACTCTTCCAAAGCTACTTCAGTCAGCTTCTCGGAAACGTAAGCGGACTTCTAACCATGTATCCCACCATTTCCAAGGGCTTTGAGTCGCTCGGCTCTGTTTCCGAAATCTTAGCTTCGGACGATATTGAAAACAATCGCGGTAAAAAGCGACTCACCTCGGTTGAAGGCGAATTTGTATTTAACCATGTGGGCTTTACATATCCGGATGACCCTTCGTCACATGTTCTTTCTGATTTCTCACTTTCGGTCAAAAAGGGAGAATACATTGCTTTTGTTGGTGAATCCGGCTCAGGTAAGACAACGGCTTTAAACCTTTTGATTGGGTTCCACTTCCCCACCGAAGGTACGCTTTTCATGGATGGACATGATATTCGCGATATCAATCTTACCGCCTACCGTCGTCACATTGCCGTTGTATCCCAGAATAACGTTCTGTTTTCCGGCTCTATTCGCGATAATATTGCCTATGGGCTTCCCCATGTAACGGATGAAGAAATTCAAAAAGTGGTGGATATGGCAAATTTGCGTGACCTCGTAAATGAACTGCCGGACGGTATCCATACACAAATCGGCGAACGTGGCGGAAGACTTTCCGGCGGACAGCGGCAACGTATCGCCATTGCCCGTGCAATGATTCGCAATCCTCAAATCATCCTCCTTGACGAAGCGACCAGCGCTTTGGACAACGTTTCCGAGCATAAAGTACAGGAAGCGATGGACAAACTTATCCACGGCCGCACCACTTTCGTTGTGGCACACCGTCTTTCCACCATCCGAAATGCTGACCGTATCGTGGTAATGCAGCACGGCAAATGTGTAGAAATCGGTGATTATGATACGCTCATGAAAAACAAAGGGTATTTTTATAAATTGGCACGGCTGCAGGAAAAATAAAATACCGTTTTAACGCAGGAAAAGCGGCTCTCTATGCATGAGCCGCTTTTTTCTAGCTTTCCGTAAGAGAAAGTGCATCAAAAAGCTTATGAATCGCCTTCTTTTCAATCCGGCTTACATACGAGCGGGAAATTCCCAGCTTTTTTGCAATTTCTTTCTGCGTGCCTTCCTCACAGCCTGCGATGCCATAGCGCATTTCAATGACACGTTTTTCTCTGGGACGCAAGCTTTCCCGCATGGCTGTATACAAATTTCGCACCTTATATTTTAAATCCAGTCTTTCTGCAATATCCTCATCACAACTATCCAGAACATCCATGAGGCTTACTTCATTCCCCTCCCTGTCAAAGCCAATCGGCTCTTGCAGAGAAACTTCATTTTGCAGCTTACGATTTGCCCGCAAAACCATCAAAACCTCGTTTTCAATACAGCGTGCGGCATAAGTGGCAATTCGTATTTTTTTCTCACTGTTATATGTATTTACTGCTTTTATAAGCCCGATAGTTCCAATAGAAATCAAATCATCCGGGTCCATGCCACTGCTTTGGTATTTTTTCACTACATGCGCTACAAGACGCATATTATGTTCTATCAGAATATTCCGTGCCTCTTCATCTCCCTTTTCCCATCGGCTGACGTATGCATCCTCCTCTTCTGCCGTAAGCGGCTTTGGAAAAGAACTCGGCTGGCTTACATAGGATACCATGCACACATTTCGAAACAATACATCCAGTAAATACACCCACACTTTTGCTGCCCCTCCATCCTCATAAAATCAATATGTTTTATTCTATGCAGACGAGGCATTCACTGTGCGTGTCCGCTAAAATAAACATCCAAACTATATATAAAAACGCCAAAAGCCCCGCACAGCGTGCGAGGCTTTTGAATACGATGTTTCTTATTGATTTTCGTAGAAGTAATCCAGTTCTCTCTGCATATCGATATGGGACTGTTCAATCCACTTGTCGATATCTTCACCTGCTTTAATCTTGGATGCCATGTTATCCACGATTGTACGTGTGGTTGCAGAAGACGGGTTTTCAAGAAGTGTAATACCGCAATCGTCGATTGCCTTGTAGAACACATCAATATGTTCGGGCTTTCTGCCTGCTTCGGAAATTGCATCAAGTGCAGTCTTCATAATCGGGAAGCCTGCAGGACCTTCTGTTGCAACAATCATCTGGGATTCTTCGCTGAGGTAGTATTTGAGCCAGTCAAGAACTGCAACCTTAACATCCTCGTCTACGCCTGCATAAACCTGCCAGGTGTTCGGTACGTATACGCACTTACGTTCGCCCGTCCAGCCAATAGGCATAATCTGAACATCCCAATCCAAATCGGGGTTAAACTTATTAATTTTGGCTATAACAGAGGACTGACCAAATGCCATTGCAATCTTGCCTTCTGCAAAAGCAGCTTCCGTACCGCCGTAAGCTGCAAGGTCAGCCTCAGGCATCAGGTAACCTGCACGAATAGGCGCTGCATATTTTTCCATGGCTTCCTTAATCTTCGGGTCATCCAGGTTAGAATCTCTGTAATCATTCTTATAGGGGCTTACGCCAACTGCAGACATAAACGGCAACCAGCCCAAGGTAATATTGGCTTTGTAGTCAATACCGAATACATCATTCTTGCCATCGCCGTCACGGTCGAAGGTCAGTTCTTCTGCAAGCTTCAACATATCCTCATATGTCCAATCTTCGGTCGGATATGCAATGCCTCTTTCATCAAAAATTTCCTTGTTGTAGTACACTGCGACACAGTTCAATGCATGCGGTACACCCCAAAGATGACCTTCTGTATCTGTGATTGCGTACAGAGCATCGCTGTAAAGCTCTGTATCGAGTTCTGCTTCCACCCAATCTTTAAGGTCCAGAGCTGCGCCCTGTGCACCAAAGGTCATTGCCTGCATGGAGTCGGTAACGAATACCGGTGTTACATTACTCTTGGAAACGAACTGGAGCTTCAGCTTCTGTGTGAAGTCTCCCCATGCGGAAGTATCTTCCGTAATTTCATACTTGTCAGCCGTTGCAGCTTTGAAGTTCTCGACAATTTTGGTGGGAGTGAGACCATCGCCACCGGGATTACCAAGAAGTAATTTTGTTTTGCCGCCGTTGCCGGCACCGCCGTTGTTCTGGCAACCCGGAAGCAGCGTGAGTGTCATTAACGCCGCAAGGGCTGCGCAAAGAGCCTTTTTCATTTTAAATGCCTCCTAAAATTTTTTTGGGATTTGCTCCCTTTTTCGTGAATATTATACCATAGCATAACAAATTTGGCAATACTTTTTATCGAAAAATTTACTTTTTTTATCTACGAACAAATCCAAATCGCCAAAATGCTTGAAAAATAGGCAAAAATAATTCCGCAGATTTATACATCCACGGAATTCAAAGTCAATTATTTATGCAAGACTATCTACATAGTCACATGCCGCAAGTGCCGCCACGGCACCATCTGCCACCGCTGTCGTAACCTGCCGGATTTTCTTACTGCGGCAATCCCCTGCCGCAAAAATCCCTTGCATTTCTCCCTTGCATCCTTCATCCATGTCGGCATAGCCGTAAGCATTCAAGGGTAAAACATTAGAAAAGATTTCATTTTGCGGTACAAGCCCAATGGCAACAAACATGCCATCTGCACGAATTTCTTCTGTTTGTCCATCATTCGTGCTCTTTACGCGCACGCCTCTAAAGCCGCCATCCTCTATAATAGAGTCTACCACTGTTTCGAACCGCACTTCTACGTTTTCTTTCTGCAGAAGCTGCCCGGAAAGTGCTTTTTCACCCGTGAAATCTTCTAAATTTTGCAAAACATAAACCTTTTGGGCAAGTTCCGAAAGAAGGAGCGCCTCTTGCAGCGCCGAGTTTCCACCGCCAACCACAACTACAGTTTGTCCTTTATAGAACGCACCGTCGCACACAGCACAAAAGGAAATGCCGTCCCCGATATACTGTTCCTCATTGGGAATCCCCAAAAGCCTGTGCCGCGCGCCCGTGGCAATAATTACGGCTTTCCCTTCAAAAACGCCATCATCCGTTACAACTTTTTTGGGCGTACCGTCTTCAATGCGAAGCACCTCGCAGCATTCCAGCTCTGCACCTTGCGCCATTGCCTGTTCGGTAAGTTTTTCTGCAAAGCCGCTGCCGCTAATGCTTTCAAAGCCGGGAATATTTTCCACCTTCGGCGAGAAAGTAATCTGCCCGCCGAAGGTTTCCTTTTCAATTACCAGCACGCTTTTCCCCGCGCGCCGTGCATATACCGCCGCCGTAAGCCCCGCAGGGCCGCCGCCGACAATGATAATGTCAAACATGGTTACTCCTTCAAAAACTTCTTAATATCGGAAACGCCCGTATGTTTCTCTGCTGTGCCGTCTTTTACGATTACAAGTGTTGGCGCTTGCTTTACGCCGAGGGCGGTTGCCATCTGGGCGTGTTCATCCGCCAAAAGCTTTGTAAAGGCAAATCCCGCTTTTTCGAGGGTCATTGCCGCAACCTTACAGTTAGGGCAGGTGGCAGTCGTAAAGAGATACGCACCATCCTGTACAGATGTATCCTCGGCTGCAGATTCCTTTTGTTCCTCTACCTTAGGCGCAAAGGTTTTTTCTGCTGCACCTTCTACATTGTATACCTTGCGGTCTTTATATTCCTGGCTCTTACCGTCATTCCAGTTCTGTACAGGACGGTAATACCCTGTAATACGGCTGTATACCTCTGTTTTCTCGCCGCAAGTCGGACATACATACTGTTCCCCTGCAATATAACCGTGATTCTTACATACGGAATAGGTGGGTGAAAGCGTGTAGTACGGCAGACTGTAATTTTCTGCAATTTTACGGACAAGGGCTGCCGCTGCCTTCCAATCCGGCAGCTTTTCACCAAGAAATGCATGGAAAACTGTACCGGAAGTATATAAGGTCTGCAGTTCATCCTGAATATCAAGTGCCGTGAAGATATCGTCCGTATAGCCTACGGGGAGATGCGAGCTGTTTGTGTAATACGGCGTTTGTTCCTCGCCCTCTGCCGCTGTTACAATACCCGGATATTTTTTCTTATCATGCTTTGCAAGGCGGTATGCGGTGGATTCCGCAGGTGTCGCTTCCAGATTGTAAAGGTCACCGTACTGTTCCTGATAATCAGAAAGCCGCTCGCGCATATGATTTAAAACATCCTTTGTAAACTGCTGTACCCGTGCATCCGTAAGGTCCGCTCCAAGCCACTTGGCATTAAGTCCTACTTCGTTCATACCCACAAGACCGATGGTGGAGAAATGATTGTTGAAGGTACCGAGATAACGTTTCGTATACGGATACAAGCCTTCATCCAAAAGTTTTGTGATAACGGTACGCTTTACCTTGAGAGAACGGGCGGCAATATCCATAAGCCGGTCAAGCCGTGCATAGAATTCCTGTTCATTTTGCGCAAGGTAGGCAATGCGGGGCATGTTGATGGTTACAACGCCCACCGAGCCTGTGCTCTCGCCGCTTCCAAAGAAGCCACCGGACTTTTTGCGAAGCTCCCGAAGGTCAAGACGGAGTCTGCAGCACATACTGCGCACATCGCTGGGCTCCATGTCGCTGTTTATATAATTGGAAAAATAAGGCGTACCGTATTTTGAGGTCATTTCAAAAAGAAGACGATTATTTTCTGTATCAGACCAGTCAAAGTCGCGGGTAATGGAATAGGTAGGAATGGGGTACTGGAAGCCGCGTCCGTTGGCATCGCCGTCAATCATAATTTCGATAAACGCACGGTTTACCATGTCCATTTCCTTCTGGCAATCCTTATATTTAAAGTCTGCCTCTTTGCCGCCGATAATGCAGTTGAGTTCTGCAAGGTCCGCCGGTACTACCCAGTCCAGCGTAATGTTGGAGAAAGGTGCCTGTGTGCCCCAACGGCTTGGGGTATTCACCCCGTAAATAAAGGACTCAATGCACTTTTTTACCTGGTCATAAGAAAGGTTGTCCACTTTAACAAAAGGGGCAAGGTATGTATCAAAAGAAGAAAACGCCTGTGCGCCTGCCCACTCATTTTGCATAATGCCGAGGAAGTTTACCATCTGGTTGCAAAGTGTGGCTAGGTGCTTTGCCGGTGCGGACGTAATTTTGCCCGACACGCCGCCGAGTCCCTCTTGGATAAGCTGCTTTAAGGACCATCCGGCGCAATAACCGGTCAACATGGAAAGGTCGTGGATATGAATGTCGGCATTGCGGTGTGCATCGCCGATTTCATCGTCATATACCTCACTGAGCCAGTAGTTTGCCGTAATGGCACCGGAGTTACTTAAAATAAGACCGCCGACGGAGTATGTAACCGTAGAATTTTCCTTTACGCGCCAGTCATTGATATGCAGGTAATTGTTTACAATCTGCTTATAGTCCAGCATGGTTGCGCTGAGATTACGAATTTTCTCGCGCTGCTTACGGTAGAGAATATACGCCTTTGCAACCTCGTCATAGCCCGCCTTAATCAAAACGGATTCTACACTGTCCTGAATGCATTCTACCGTAATACTGTTGTTTTTGATTTTCGGTTCAAATTCTGCCGTAACCTTCAGGGCCAAAAAGTCAATGATGTCGGAATTATACTGCTTTTCGCAAGCATCAAATGCCTGCTGAATGGCACCGCTGATTTTGTTAAGCTTAAAATCAACGGCTTTGCCGTCTCTTTTTATAACATCATACATTTTCGCTCGTCTCCTTCATTTTTGTATCTGCATCCATTCTACCATATATATGGTATGTTGTCAAGAATTTTTATTGTATATTGTGTTTTATATTCCCCGAAGTGCGGCAGATGGAACATGTCGTATGGCGCAATTGCGCATTCTTATGAGGGTTTCGGCATCATGCGCCGAAAAACCTTCCGCAATTAAATTACCGGAATTTACAAAATTTTGAAGAAAAAAAGCCTTTGCCCCCGAAATTCGAAGGGCAATTTTTTCTATATCCTCTTCTGTATGCAGCTGCCGCACTACCGTCGTTCGAAACTCATACGCACTTTTGCAGGAAAGCAACAGGTCCATGCTTTTTTCAATTGCCGCGGTATCCACCGCCACGCCCGCTGTCACAGCATATTTTTCAAGGCTGTTTTTAATATCCATCGCCACAAAATCCACAAGGTCTTCTGAAAGAAGTGCTTGGAGTTTTTCGGGGAAGCTGCCGTTTGTGTCAAGCTTTACCAAAAATCCCATTCGCTTGATTTCTTTGATAAAATCCGTGATATCCGGCTGCAGGAGCGGCTCCCCGCCGGAAATACAAACGCCATCCAGTATGCCTTTCCGTTTTGCAAGGAAACGGAAAAACTCTGTATCCTCCAGTACTTGCGTATGGTCTATCGTCGTCACCAGCGGCGCATTATGGCAAAAGGGGCAACGGAAATTACACCCGCCCGTAAACACGGTACAAGCTGTATGTCCCGGATAATCTAAAAGTGTTAATTTTTGTAATCCGTAAAGTTTCATATTTCTCCCTCCCTATTTATTTATACCACAACCAAAGGATACCGTCAAGAAAAATATAGGGATGCTTAAAAAGTTGATTTTTTAAACACCCCCTGTTTTTTCTATTTATCTCTATGACATTCTTTGGTAGCACACGCGCTACAACTGCCGCTTTCCGGGCAACCTATGCACTTTTTCCCGCTTTTCTTGGCTTTATAAACATAACGTCCCGCAAGTCCGACAGCAAGAAACAAAACAGCAATCAAAAGTATATTTTGCACATTTATTCTCCTTTCAAGCGCATTATATCATACCCTGCTTCCCTCTGTCAAGCGCGTATTCCATCTTCAGCTTCGTATCTGCACGCATACACAGGTACACAAGAATACCAACCATCGCGGCAACCGCAATAAGACCCGGCAGGAAGCCTGCGCCAAGAGTGCCGGTTGTCATAAGCGTACCAATCTGGTATACAAGGTATCCTACCGTATAGCCTACGCCAAGCTGAAGTGCGATGCCGCCCCAGAGCCATTTTGCACTCTTCAT
>JAZROH010000049.1:0-7655 GCA_045648645.1 Clostridia bacterium
TTCCACTTCCGTCCCCGGCACAACGGACGGGTGCGAAAGCAAATGCAGCGAAGGTGCCATGCCGCCTTCTGCGGCGGAAACCCGCTCTCCGTTTACATAGACGGCGGGTGTAAACTTTGCACCCCGGAGCAGAAGCGTTGCCCTTTGCCAGTCCCCTTCCGGAAGACGCAACTTTTTTCTGTACCATACTGCACCACAAGCCGCCTCTTCCCCCGAAAAGGGTAAACCGGGTATTGTCGCCGTTCGGTCATACTGTCTGTCTATCCCGATTTCCCATCCTTCATTCAGTATCAAATATATCCCTCCAAAACATTTGCACGCAGCAATGCTTTTCCGTAATTTATTTTAGTGTACCACAGGATTTTATTCCCTGTCTTATCTCTTCTTGATATTTTTTAAACTATTTTGATTTCCGCATTTTTTATGTATAGAGATTTTTTACTCTTCAAATATATAATTTCCCTGTTTTGCATTTTCTCCAAAATTAATTCCCTATTTTTTACCGTTTTCGATTACCGCTTACAAAGAGAAATCGCAAGAAACCGAAACGCGAAACGATTGCTTATGCCCCCGCAACACTTGACTTTGTCTTACATTTATGATATACTATTTTTCAGTTCTGCGTCAACCCATATAGTTCGCAGGAAAGTACATAAAATTCGCACACAGCGGGGTGATTTCTTGTTTTATAACGGAAAGGGCGAAAAAATAGTATATTTAAATCGCATATCCAGCGAGGACATCCTGAACATTATCCAGGCGGGCGAAACGCGCCCGAATCCAAACTTCATTGCCGCCCACAACACCAGTGTAAACGACCACTGGGACGGGTATGCCTTTGAGTATGTCACCGCCGGAACCGGGTATATCGAGTCCGGCAAAAACAAATATACCGTTACAAAGGGTGACTTTTTTCTCCTGAACAAATCCAAACCGTGTCTTTATTATACCGACAGCGAGGATGTTCTGGAAAAGATCTTTTTTGCCGCAAATGGAACGCTGATTGACCACCTTTTACAAGCCTACGAACTTACGGACAACGTAATTATTTGCAAAGCGAATGTTCTCGACTATATTCTGGACATCCACAAAATCATGGAAGCTGTCACACCCGAAAACAAAGCGGAAAAGCTGCGGCAGGCAGAAATCATCATTCACAAAATTCTGCAAAAGGTGCACAGTGGCATTGCAAAAGCGAAAAAGCGTCCCAAAAAGGATACGGCGGAGCTTATCCGCGAATATATTGATTCCAATTGCGAATCCCCCTTCTCGCTTGAAGATATTGCTGCTTATTTTTTCGTAAGTCCAAAGCATGTAATTCGTATTTTCAAAGCCAAGTACGGGATTCCCCCTATGCAGTATGCACTGCAAAAACGCATAGAAACCGCCTGTCACCTTCTCGCCCGTACACAGCTTCGCATTACTGAAATTTCGGATGTTTTATGCTTTTCTTCCAGTAAACATTTTTCCAATACCTTCCATAAGCACATGGGAATTTCTCCGAGCGCTTTCAGAAAATCGGTATATCCGTCAAAATAAGTGTCGGTATTTACACGAGCCGTTTTTTCGTAAGGTATTGCCAAATTTATCCGCGCAAGTGGTTATTGTACCAGCCTTTTAATCAAGCTTGGTTCCGTTTACAATACCGAGAAGCTTTTCACTGTAAAATTCCCGTTTTACATCATCTACGAGGCTGAAGCGGTTGCCGTCATAGGGGCAGCTTAAATATGTCCATGCACAATAGGCAATTCCGTGCTGTTTGAAAAAGCGCACCATATCCCGAAACCAGTTTTCCCGGCTTTCCAAGTCTACATTTACTATGGTGCCAAATTCGCCGCAATACAGAATTTTATCGGGATGTGCTTCCAAAAAATCTGTGGCGCTTTTAAGCCTTGCATACAAATACTTTTCGTCCATCCGCTCAAAGCCGTCATATATGTCTTCCTGCTTCCAGTAACTGCGAAATTCCCGATACCGTTCTATATCGCCGGGGTACGGCATTACGCGGTTATAAAAATGCGCATTTGTCTGCAAAACACCGCGTTGCATGCAAAACTCATACGGCACATAGAAATGGAAGGTGTATACTACATTCGGGTCGTCATACACCTGCAGCTTATCCAGTGTAAACAAAGAATTCTGGCAGGAAGAGCCAATCATTAAAATTCTGTTCGGATTCTTCTTCCGAATGGCGTCAATCAGCCGTGCACAAAGGGCATTCCATTCGGGGCACTCGGGTGCCGGCGTCTTAATTTCATTCAAAAATTCAAAAGCAACATGCGTTTCTGCATGGTATCTGTCCTCCAGCATTTCCCAAAGCGCCACGAGTCTATCCTGCATCAGGGGGCTTTCCAAAAGCTTTTCATCCTCCTGCACGTCGCAATATGCACCAAAGCCTTTGTGCAGATTCAGCATAACATTGAGCCCTTCTTCCTTACACCACGCAAGACAGTTATCGATATGCCGAAGCATATTTTCCCGATATGCGCCTGGATTTTCATATTCCTCTACTACCAATTGGTCAAACCCCAAACGAATGTGGTCCATTCCGAAAGAGCGGATGCGTTTTACATCCTCCCTGGTAAAATACGATTCGAAATGCTCTTCGTCACCCTTTGTGATGATGGTGCGAAATTCCGGATTTACCCTTGCCATCCGCTTATAATTTGTCAGCCATCCGCTAACACCTATTCCGCACATATACCCTGTAAATTCACGCATACTGCTTCCTCCCTGCACTCTTTATTTTATACTGACCAAAACGATTGCCAAAAGTCCGAGCATAAGTCCTAACCATTCATTTTTTGCCCGTTTTTCCCGAAACAGAAGACTCCCCAAAACTGCACTTAAAATAACAACACCGCCATTTACCGATGGGTAAAAGAGCATACTCGCCATTTCCCCCGATAAAATGGTGTTAATCTTATTGGCAAACGCAATACACACGCCGCTTAAAAGACTGCTTGCAAGCAATTTCCCCAAAGGAGCATTTTCAATATGTACTTTCCCTTCTGCTTTATGCCGAATTCCGTACAACACAAAGGAAAGTACCGTGGCAAACAAAAAGGATATAATCAAAAATGCGTTTAATTCATCTTTATGCGGCGAGCACTGGTGCACTTTCTGCATAAATCCCACAAGCCCCGATGCGACCATGGCAAGAAACGCATATACCACCCAAAGCCTGTTTCCGCTTTTTTCCCCTCGCGGTCGAGCGAGAGATATCGCAAAAGAAACCACGAGAAGAATGACGCCCGCCACCTGCCATGCGGAAACAGCTTCCCGCCACACGCATGCTCCCAAAATTGCCGGAATGGCAAAGCCGCTGGAATAGAAAAAGGTACAAAACGCCATGGGACCCCGTCGCATGGAAAGCATATAGAAAAGCTGTGACAAAAGGGACAGTGCACCGTAGAGCAATGCCATCCCGATCGAATATGCCGAAACCGATTCGATTTTTCCGCCGCTCAGCCACAAAACGAAAAATGCCGCCAGATAAATATACCCGTTTAATTTTAAAAATGCAGCATTGCTTTCTGTCTTTATTCCCATCTGCTTACTGAAAAGAGAACGCAGGGATGCAAAACCAACAGAAAGGAGTAACAAACCGTACAAGAAAAAACCTTCTTTCACATATTAGAATAAGCCTTGACTTCACTTCTCTTACATGATATACTAAATCCGTCCGTTCCGTCAACCCTAAATATGCGCAAAAAGGTACGAAATATTAACAATTAAGCGAGGGTGATTTCTTGTTTTACAACGTAAAAGGCGAAAAAATAGTATATATTAGCAATCTTTCCAGTGAGACGGTACTGAATGTTTTTCTTGCCGGCACCACATGTCCAAATCCCGACTATAAGTCCAGCCATAATATTACCACAAGCAATACCTTTGACCGCTATTGCTTTGAATACGTAACGCGTGGTGTAGGTTATATTGAAACGGAAGGAAAGAAATATACCGTCCGTGCCGGAGATTTCTTTTTCCTGAACAAGCTGAAACCGCACTATTATTATACAGACCAAAAGCAGCTTCTTGAGAAAATTTTTATCACGGTCAACGGTACATTGATTGATAAGCTCATAGAAGTATACGGGCTTACGGAAAGTGTGTTTATTCGAAAAATTGATGTGCAGGATATTCTTCTGGACATGCATAAAATTCTGGAAAAAGTGACAGATGAAAACAAAACCGAAAATTTTCGGATGATAGAAATTAAAATGCTCGAAATGATACAAAAGGTCAGCCCCGTGGCGCAATCTGCTGCCCATTCTCCTCAAAAGGATTTGGCAGAGTTGATTCAAAATTATATTGAAAATAATTTCGAAAGCCCCTTTACGCTGGATACAATTGCAAATTACTTTTTTATCAGCAAAGCACATGCTATCCGCGTTTTCAAAGAACGATACGGCGTCACACCCATGCAATATGCCTTAAACCGCCGTATGGAAATTGCAAAGCATCTTCTTTCTTACACGAAACTGCACATCAATGAAATTTCAGATATTTTATGCTTTTCCTCAAGTAAGCACTTTGCCGGTACCTTTCACGCCCGCTGCGGGATGTCTCCGTATGCATATAGAAAAAGTGTGCTGTAAAACAGCAGAAACGGCTGCCTCATCAAAATGAGACAGCCGTTTTCGTTATACAAAAAAGGCAGCCACACGTAAGCGGCTGCCTGTAATGGTAATGCGGTGTCAAACCTTCGATGCCCCTTATAGGGGTTAAGCCTGTAAAAACCCCTATAAGGGGTGGTGCAAGCCACCAGTTTACTGGTGGTCTTGACTATCTGGCTTATTTTTCACAAAAGAGAAACTTGTTTTAACTTGTTTAAAAAAGAGTTTTTTTAATTTTATAGCAAGTTTCTGTTGACTTTATGCGAATAAAACTGTATAATAAGCGTATACTAAAGCATAAAAGAGGTGTGATTTATGAAATTTGATTTAGAAAAGAAACATGCTATTATGCAATATATCATTGAAAAGATTGCCGAAAAAAGTGATAGTATTGTTGCAAGTGTTCAGAAAACATTTGCTATTAACGAATCAACCGTTTATTCGTATATCAAAAAACTTTTACAAAAAGAGATTATAAAAAAAATAAGAAGAGGAGAATATGAACTTATAAATCAAAAGACCTCATTTGTTTTACACAGAAATAATGGAGATTTGGATGATGACAGTTATGCGTATTCTAAATATTTAAAAAATGTGATTAATGACTTGGAAGAAAATGTAAAAGGAATATGGGAATATACATTCAGCGAAATGATAAATAATGTTATTGATCACTCTCAGGCGGCGTGTGCATTTGTCGAAGTTTCTCGAAATTATCTTGAAACAGTGGTTACAATAGTTGATGACGGAATAGGCATATTTGAAAAGATTAAAACGCATTTTAATCTTGATAGCTACGACGATGCTGTATGCGAACTATTTAAAGGCAAGCTCACCACCGATGAAACAAAGCATTCGGGAGAAGGAATCTTTTTTAGTTCAAAAATAATGGATGGGTTTTTAATACATTCCTCCGGAAAGCTGTTTGCTGTGAACAAGTATGACGATAGCCAAACTCTTGACTTACCTGAATTCTCAAACAAACAAGGAACAGTTGTTGTTATGTCTCTTTCAAATCATTCGAAAAAACAAGCAAAAGAAATTTTTGACGAATATTCTGATGCGGAATCCAGGTTTGTTAAAACGATAATCCCGCTCAAAAACATTTTTGAAACATCTCCGGTATCACGTTCACAAGCACGGCGTATTTGTAATCAACTTCCAAAATTTGAGGAAGTTATATTGGACTTTGACAAAGTGGACTGGATGGGGCAGGGATTTGCACATCAGATTTTTGTTGTGTTCCAAAACGAACATCCCGCTATTAAACTGTCTCCCGTAAATATGAATGAATCCATAAGAAAGATGTATAATCATGTTACCAAGTCGTAACCGTTTGTAACGGAGTAGTTTGGGATTTATGATTGTCTTATGCAAGAGAATAATTATTACCTCGTCTACAAAAAAGCACATCCTGCTGTGAAGTGAACCCCAAAGTTTAGACAAAAATTAAATATTAACTTGCTGTTGAATGAGTTCGGTATTGCACCGGGCTCATTCCTTTTAGTTTCATAGAAATCCTTTCGTTATTGTAATAATCAATATATCTTTTCAAGTCATCAATGAAAGCGTTAACGCTTTCAAATTTTTCGCCGTAAAACATTTCAACTTTAAGCCTGCCGAAAAAGTTTTCCATAGCTCCGTTATCCATGCAGTTGCCTTTCCTTGACATACTTTGCTTGATGTTATGCTCTTTTAAAAGCTGTTGGTATTCAGAGTGCTGATATTGCCAACCTTGATCCGAATGGAATAAAGGTGTTGCATTCTTCGGAAGTTTCTCAAACAGTCCACTTAGCATTTCCCTTACTTGCCACAAGTCAGGATGCAATGAAATGGAATATGATATAATTTCCCGATTGAACAAGTCCATAACAGGAGATAAATATACTTTCTCATTGCAAACATTGAATTGTGTGACATCTGTTGTTAACTTTTCATAAGGCTTGTTAGCAGAAAAATCACGATTCAGAAGATTGTCCGCAACCTTGCCAACCTGACCTTTGTATGAATGATATTTCTCATTTTTGCGCTGTTTGCCTTTTAAACCAAGAATTTTCATTAACTTTTGAACAGTTTTATGGTTGATTTCATAACCTCTGTTCCGCATAATTGTAAGTATTCTGCGATAACCGTATCTTTCTTTGTGTTCATTGAAAATAGTTGCTATTTCTTTCTTTTCTGTTTCATACTTATCTTTTATTGGATTTTTCAAGTAATAATAGTATGTACTTCTTGCCATACCCGATAATTTCAACAACTCTTTCAGCGGATATCTTTGCCTTAATTCAGAGATTATTTCTGCTTTTTGCCGTTCTTTCGCTCTTCCGCAAGAACTAAGGCACTCAGTTTTTTTAAGTATTCTATCTCCATTCGCAGACGTTGATTTTCGGCTATTAAATCCTCTTCAACTTTTTTGTCAAGTTTCGGTGGGCGACCTCTTTTTTTGTCGCTAAGCGGATTTCCTCTGCCTCGTCTTTCTTTCATCAGACCTTCGGCTCCTTCTTCCAAATATATGCGTTCCCACCGTTTCACTACGTTGATATAATTACATTCTTCAGAATGATTTGATGTGTTCCAATACCGTCTGACTGTTTCGTGGTAGCTTAAATGGTGTTCTCGCATTTCCATTATAACAGATATTTTGAATTCTGACGAGTACTTTCTTTGAATTTGTCCTTTTTTTGCCATAAAAATATGCACCTCCAAAAGTGTCTAACTTTTGGGGTGCATATCACTGCAGGATGTGCTTTTTTGCGTTATTTTTATATTACAGAAGCTCACTAAGTGCAACCGCAACTGCAACGGTCATACCAACCATCGGGTTGTTACCTGCGCCGATGAGACCCATCATTTCAACGTGTGCCGGAACGGAGGAAGAACCTGCGAACTGTGCATCGGAGTGCATACGGCCGAGAGTATCGGTCATACCATAAGAAGCCGGACCTGCTGCCATGTTATCCGGGTGAAGTGTACGTCCTGTACCACCGCCAGATGCTACTGAGAAGTACTTCTTGCCTTTTTCGTTACATTCTTTCT
>JAZROH010000050.1:0-10486 GCA_045648645.1 Clostridia bacterium
GAAATCAGCGTCACCGTTCCCATAGCGGGCAGTAAATCATTTGCCGTCCAAGGGGCTTTCTTTGCACCGTTATAATAAAGCGTTGCCCCCGCAATCGACAGCGTAACCTCTTTGCCGTTTGCATCGTCGAAGCGTACCATGGAATCGGTTGCCGTAAGAATTTCTGCGGCATCCAGTGTTACGATTTCCACGCCGTTTGCCGCTTTGATATGTCGCACGATTTTCTCATCGCCGTCATGCTCCGCGTACACGACTACGCACTGCCCGAGGAAGCCCTCGCCGCCCGTAAAGACCTTCCCGTCTATCACGGTCTGTCCTTTTTTGAGGCGCGCGGCAGTATAATAATCGTCTTCTACAACACCTTTATACTGGTAGATGTTCCGGTACAGGGACAAAAGCGTGTCCTCTGTTTCCCGATAGCTTTCATCATCCCCGAAGGCTGTCCGCTCCGCCATCTTTACTTCAAAAGCATTGGCAAGGAGAACTGCCAGCTCACCGCCGCGGATATATTCTCCGGGAGAAATCCCGTCTGTCAGTTCCAGACGTGCCGCCATTGCCAAATAGCCGCCATTTGCATTTGCATAGGCTTCATAGCCGAGAAGCTTCACCAGGGCTTCTGTGGCTTCCGCATATGTAAGTGCCTTCAAGTCTTCGGAAAACCCGTCATATGCCGCACCGATGAGGCTCGAAATATACCCCTCAAAATCTCCTTTGGTAACGGACTTTTCAATTTCCGGTTTTCCTATACCGAGTCCCTCTAAAAGGTCTGCCGCATCGCTCCACTTTTGAAGCGTTTGTTCATCTACAGAATCTGTAAATGTAATTTCTTCCCTCACCTCGCCCGGTGCCGGTGTGCTCGGTTTCTCCGTCGTTGTCGGCGCGCCCGGTTTTCCTGTAGTCGTATTAAATTCCGTATTTAAAATACGGTGCAGCATAACCGCCGCTTCGGCGCGGGTAGCAAGTCCTAAGGGATTCAAAGTTCCATCGCCGTTACCGACAATCACCTCTGCCTGCACCATGCATTTTACGGCATCCAAAGCATACTCTGAAACGAGATTCCAATCAGAAAATACAGGGATTTCTTTATCGGTTGGCGCGGCACCCAGAGCACGGGCTGCCGTGGTCATAATATCCTGTCTTGTAATAGTATCCGCGGGGCGGAAATTGCCGTCCGTATCCCCATTGACAATGCCTGCTTTTCTTGCAATTTTGATTTCCTTTGCATCACAATCCGGGAAGGCTTCGCCTTCTTCCGTAAGACCCAGTGCACGAACGAGGAAGGAAACGAAGTCAAGACGTGTAATCGCTTCGCCCGGACCGTACTTGCCCTCGGCAACCGTATTTAAAACATTTCGGCTGTCCAGTGCAAAAATAGCTTCCTCTGCCCATTCATATCCTGCCATGTCATCAAAACGGGCTTCTTCAAGGCGGGAAAGATCCACCTTAGCGTCCGGCTCAATCTTAAAGATAGCAATTTCCTCCGCGCCAAGTGTCAGGGTTATGGACCCGTTTCCACGCGTAGCGCTTTGCGTTGTAAGCCCTATGGGCTCTGCCGTAAAGTCCGCAATTCGTACTTTTCCATTTTTGCTCACAAGGGGGATTTCCGCCGTTTTGGCGGTCTGTGCTCTGTTATGCACTGCGAGATACATATCGTTTCCGACAAACCAGTCGAACCATTTGAGGCTGGTAATGCCTTCCCCATCGTCGTATTCATTAAATACGATGGCTTCGCCGTTTACGAAGCGGTCAAAGAGAATGGGGGCTTCCTCGTGATTAAACTTACAAAAGTCCTCCCATAAATCCATTTTATACAGCTGCGGTTCTTCCACATCCTTACCGCCTGCATCGGAGAAACTATAGTACCCCATGCCGGTAGCACCTTCCTCAAGGGCGCGGTAAATGGAATTTCGCGCATCGTTCATCGTTGGGAATGTGCCATTTGCTTCATAGAGTGCGGAAAGATACCAGAATTTATTCTTATCCTTGGTTTCTGCGTAAGTTTCTGCTGTATCAAGGCTAATACGTTGGGTATTGCCACCTCTGGAATAATTGTCCGAGATAAGAATATCGCAGTATTTTACGCTGATATAATCTCTGCTCTTATCACAAATGTAAACAGGATGTGTCTTATCAATCTTGCGGATGGCAAGATAAGCTTCCTCCGACCATTTCCGTCTATCCGGGTCATCTCCTTTCAGGAAGGGCTCGTCCTGAATGGCGAAAGCTAAAATGTCAGTGTTATCCTTCATTATCTCCACAATCTGCTTTGTGTTTTCAATTTGTTCGGGCTGTCCCGCGTTTCTGTTATCCACATAAAGACAGAAAATTCCTTTAAGGTTGTTTTCGCGCAGTGCTGCCAGGGTTTGCTGCCGCGCCTCCTCGTTGGAAACCTTGGCATTCCCGTAGGAAAGCTGTACAGTATTGAGTCCTCCCTCTGCCGCCTTCGCATAATCCGGAAGCTGTACATGGTAGCCGATAATAGGGTTAAAACGCTTGCCATCTACCATGAGATACCCGTCCTCACTTATCATGGAAGGGCGGTCAACCACATAAAGATTTTGCTCATGCTCTTCTAAAACAGCGCCTGCCCGATTCTTGATTTTACACTTTAAAACGTATTTTTCATAAGGCGTCATGTAGCTTGTGGAATAGGTAAACAATGCCTGCATATCCGTTACGGGTACATTTTCCGCTTGTTCGCATATGGTATCTCCGTAATAGACCGCAAAGTCCACCACGGTATCTTCCGCAACGCCCTCGTCCTTATAAAAATTATCCACCTTCACATAGGCATCGCCGCCGGTTTCTTCTTTATAATGAAAGACCTTATCTGTATCGAACTTATATTTTTCGGGACCGCCGGATAATTTCAGGCTTACGTCATCAAACCATGCTTCGCCCGCTCCGTATAAACGAAGATAAAGCTTCACTACTTTTGTATTTTCCGGTACCTGAAAAATGGTTCTGTGCTGTACAAAACGACCGTTTGTTTGTGTTAAAAACTGCCCGTCCGGGTATACGTTCGCAATGGCGGAACGGTCAAGGCTCGTTGCCTGTTCCGTCTTTTCTGAGCTGTAAAACTCGAGCTTATTGCCCGCACCGCTGCCGGAAGCTGCAGCATTGATATACATGGAAAGCTCATAAAAGCATCCGGGCTGAAGTCCCTTTATACTTGTCAGTGCCCAGGGATTAACATTCTTCTTCGTGGAAATATAAATGGAGTTTGTCCCTGTATTTGCTATTTTTGCGTCCACCTTAAAGGTAGCATCCTCCGTGTTCATATGAGACCAGGAAGCCACCCAGTCGCCGCTTACCTCTTCAAAGCTCGGATTGGGTATCGGCACCTCTTCTCCCACCTCTGCCGCAAGAAGCGGCAGCTGCACCATGAAAAGCAGTAGAAAAAGAGAGACTACGCGTATAAATTTGTTTTTCATTGTTTTATGTCCTTTCTGTCCTATTCTAGTATAGCCTTATGCATAACAGGCTTCATGCCGCTCACCGAATTCCATACGGCAGCTTCCACCTTATAGGTTGCCGTAGCCGTATTCTCAGGAACGCGCACAGTGTTTGTCACATCAAGCACCTGCCCGTCTTTCGATGTGCCCGTTGTAATTTGAATATCCACCATCATCTTTTCGCCCTTTTCGTATCTATAAACTGTCGAAACCAGTGTGATGCTCTGTGCCGAAAAGGTTCCGTTCGCGCTTTCCACCGGCAGATAATGGGCGCGGGTGGTTACGGATTTATAGCCATTTTCGTCCGCGGGTAGTGCCGCAAGGCTTTTCGCTTCCACACCCTTTTCACTTGTCAAAGCATTTTCAAAGTAATCTGTGGCGGGCGTATCGCCAACGGCTGTTTGCACACCACCGCTGAAAAATCGGCTGTCGCCGCTTTCATAGAAGGTCAAGCTTTCATAAAAGTCTATACTGTTTTCATCATAGTAGGCATACAGGTCATCCAGATACGCTTCTTTAATCTGACTACCGAAGTATCCGAACCATACATCTTTTGTAACGGAAAGCCCTGCATTGATAAAATTCGTTGCATCAATATAAAGCGAATAGGTTTCCCATGTGTCCGCCGTTCCCGCGGGAAAATTACCAATTGCGTTAATAAAGGAGGCGCTACTATCATTGATTCTGACACCGGGTGCAATTCCATCGGGGTGTTTGAATTTGAAGGATACTTTATAGCGTTTCCCAAGCGATGACCCTTGTATAGGCATAACTTTCTTTGCAACCAAAGCTCTGTTTTTTACTGTAGTATTTGTTGTAAAATGCACAAAGTAATTGCTGCCGTCATTCTCCAAGAACAAATCCCCAGCATCTCCCACGTTTGCAAACTTCGTATTGGTTGTAGACTGTGTTGTGAGTCCTACCGGCACTAAAACAGCGCTTGCCGTGTCCAGCGCTTCTAAATCGCCATTCGCAATAAAATTCGGTGCATTGCCGCTTTCCTCGAGACTGACGTCATCCACGCGAAGGGAAGTGTCAGCCAGTGCGCTTTGAAGACTTAACACCATACCGTTGCAGCCTTCATGGGGCGTTGTGAAGTTCACACTTACCCGCCGCCACTTATCTGCCTCGTCTCCTGTGCGTGCAGCGCCAAAGGTATATGGACCGATGTAGCCTTGCGTGGCTATATACCAATCATATTTTTCATTGTTTGCGACCGAATCGAACTTCTCCCCGTCCTTCGTAAAATAATTCATATCGGACTTCATTGTGAGGGAATTTGCCTTGCTGTTTTTCATCCAGAAGGAGAAGGTGTAATTTGTTGCAGCCTTCAGACCGCGCACGTCCCATTGCATATAGGAAGATTTTGCGGCAAGACTCACGCTGTTTGCGCCATTATGCCCTCCGTTTGTTGCAAAAGCCGCAGTGCTGCTTAGGGTGACACCTTCCACCACCATTCCCGTTTCAAACCCCGGGTCGTATTTTTCAAGCAGATTTGGGGGTGATACCGCATGGGAAAGATCCACCGCAGAGGACGGAATAATCTTAAAGAGGGCAATCTCCTCCGCGCCTAGCGACAACGTTATGGAGCCGCTTCCCTCCGCGGCACGTTGGGTCGTAAGACCTAAAGGCTGCGCCGTAAAGTTTTCGATTTTCACCCTGCCGTTTTTGCTTTCCAGCGGGATTTCCACCGTCTTCGGCTTCTCTCCTCTGTTATGCGCCACAAGGTATATATCATCTCCAACAAACCAGTCAAACCACTTAAGACTTGCAACGCCCTCGCCATCGTCATATTCATTTAGTACAACAGCTTTCCCGTTTACGAAGCGGTCAAAGAGAATGGGGGCTTCCTCGAGATTAAACTTACAAAAATCCTCCCATAAATCCCACTTATACAGCTGTGCTTCTTCCGTACCCTTACCGCCTGCGTCCGAAAAGCTGAAGTAGCCCATGCCTGTGGCGCCTTCTTCAAAGGCGCGATAAATGGAATTTCGCGCATCGTTCATCGTTGGGCGCGTGCCGCCTGTTTCATAGAGCGCGGCAAGCTCCCAGAATTTATTCTTATCCTTGGTTTCGGCGTAGGTGTTTATTGCGTCACGGCTAACACCTTGGGTATTGCCACCCCTGGCGTAGGAGTCCAGGCAAAGAATATCACTATATTTTACGCTGATATAATCTCTGCGCTTATCGCAAATGTAAACAGGATGTGTCTTATCAATCTTGCGGATGGCAAGATAGGCTTCCTCCGACCATTTCCGCCTGTCCGGGTCATCCCCTTTGAGAAATGGCTCGTCTTGAATTGCGTATGCCAAAATATCGGTGCTATCCTTCATAAGCTCCACAATCTGCTTTGTGTTTTCAATTTGTTCAGGCTGTCCCGCGTTTCTGTTATCCACATACAGACAGAAAATACCTTTAAGTTTGTTTTCCCGCAGTGCTGCCATGGTTTGCTGTCGTGCCTCTTCTTTGGAAACTATTGCATTTCCATAGGAAAGCTGCACGGTATTGAGCCCCGCCTCAACCGCCTTCGGATAATCCTCAAGGCTTACATGATAGCCGACAATAGGATTAAAGCGCGCGCCATCCACCATGAGATACCCGTCCTCACTTATCATGGAAGGGCGGTCAACCACATAGAGATTCTGCTCGTGCTCCTCTAAAACAGTGCCTGCCCGATTCTTGATTTTACATTTTAAGACGTACTTTTCATAAGGCGTCATGTAGCTTGTGGAATAGGTAAATAGTGCCTGCATGCCCGTTACGGGGACGTTTTCCGCTTTCTCCTTCAGAGTTGTCCCGTGGTATACCGCAAAGTCCGCAAGGGTATCCTCGGCAACGCCATAGTCTTTATAAAAATCATTCACCGTTACAAACGCATCGCCGCCGGTTTCTTCTTTATAATGAAAGACCTTATCCGTATCAAATTTATATTTTTCGGGGAGACCGGAGATTTTCAGGCTTACATCGTCAAACCAGGCTTCGCCCAGCCCGAACAGCCGCAAATATATATTTGTCTTTTTCGTACCGCTCGGCACTTGAAAAATAGTTTTGTGCTCTACGAAGCGGTCGTTTGTATTCTCCATATACTGCCCATTCGGATACACGTTCGCGGTAGCAGAACGCGCAATACTATCGCCGTTGGAGTCGTAAAACTCAAGCTTTATGCCGGCACCTGTGCCGGAAACCGCGGAATTTATAAATACGGAAAGCTCATAGAAGGTCTCCGGAATAAGACTCCTTATGGGTATGGATGCCCAAGGATAGAGCTTTGCGTTCTTATAGGACGCAATATGGATAGATTTGTTTTGCGAATTCGCTTTTGTTGTATCCACCGTAAAGGTGGCATCCGCCGTGGTCATATGTTTCCAGTCGGTAACCCAGTCACCGCTTACCTCTTCAAAGCTTGAATTGGGTACCGGCACTGCCTCTCCCACCTCCAGCGCAAACACCGAAAGGGGCAGCATGCATAAAAGAAGCATAAGAGACAGCGCTCGCAATAAAAAATTATTCATTCTTGTACCCTTTATCCGTCTAATTCAAAACTGCCTTTTCCATTAAAGGCTTTAAGCCGCTTACTGAATCCCATACTGTGGCTTCCACCTTATAAGTTGCGGTAGCCGTGTTTGCAGGAACCTGTACCGTATCTACCACGTCAATCACCTGCCCGTTTGTGGACGTGCCTGTTTCAATTCCGACAGATTCCAGTGTCTTTACGCCACCTTCGTATTTATATACAGCAGAAATCAACGTAATGCTCTGCTCTGCAAAGCTTCCGCCTTCACCTTCTACCGGCAGATAGTGCGCACGGGTGGTTACGGTTTTATTGCCGCTTCCGTCCTCGGTCATGTCCGAAAGCTTTTTCACTTCTACACCCTTTTCACTTGTTAAAGCATTTGCGAAGTAATCTATGCCATCCGTACCCTCAACTGCCGTTGTCACGCCGCCGCTGAAGAATCGGCTGCCATCGGCTTCATGTAAAGTTAAGCTTTCATAAAAATCTATGCTGTTTTCATCATAGTAGGCATACAGGTCATCCAGATACATTTCTTTCCACGATTCATTATTAAAGTATCCGAACCAGATATCTTTTGCAAAGGGGGTGGTTTCAATGGATACTTTTCCATCGATAATTGCATCGATAAAATCCGTTGCATCGATATACAGATTATAGGTTTCCCATGTATTTGCTGTTCCTTTGGGAAGTTTGGTGAATACGTTTATATAATTGGTATTTTTGTCATAAAATCTAACAGGAGGGGTAACTTCAGTAGTGCTTTTGAATTTAAAGGATACTTTATAGCGTTTTGCTGCAGATGAAGCATCAATGTTCAATGCTTTCGGTGCAACCAAAGCTCTGCTCTTGTGTAATCCAGCTCCTGTTGCTGTAAAATGAACATAATGATTGCTGCCGTCATTTTCTAAGAACAGAGATCCATCGTCCCCCACGTTTGCAAAATTAGTATTGCCGTTAGGTGTTTTCAATCCCACAGGCACCAATACAGCGCTTGCCGTGTCCAGTGCTTCCAAGTTGCCATTCGCAATAAAATTCGGTGTATTGCCGGTTTCCACAAGGCTTACATCATCAATGCGAAGGTGTTCGTCCTCCAAAGCACTTGTCAATCTCAACACAACACCGTTTGCATCTTTATAGGGCGTTGTAAAGTTCACGCTTACTTGACGCCATGCTATTTCGTTTCCTGTCCGTACGGCGCCAAAGGTATATGATGATGCAAAAACTGTGTCAGTTGAAATCGTTTCCCCGTCTAACGTAAAATAATTCTTTGTGTTGTCAATTTGTAAGGAATTTTCCAAGCTGTTTTTCATCCAGAAGGAGAAGGCGTAATTCGTTGCGGGCTTTAAACCGCTTACGGCAAATTGTACGAAGTTACCTTTTGTGGCAAGCGTTACGCTGTTTGCGCCAGTATGCCCTCCGTCTGTTGCCAGAGGATTTGTACCGTCTTTTACCCTCACACCTTCCGCCCATTCTCCGGATTCAAAACTCGGGTCAAAGTCTGCAAGCAGGTTCGTCGGCACCGCCGTCTCTCCTGCCAGTACCATAGTGCTGCTCAGCCACAGCACTGCACAGATTGCCATTGCCAGAATTCTTTTTGTTTTCATTAAACTACATCCTTTCATTTTTAAAATTTTGCCTTTAATTGTGTTCATTGATTGCACCTCCACACATTTTATATACAGGGAATCTGAATCGCTTCAAATTCTCCGTATTACCAATGTTACTTCCCCTGCGGACTTTGGGGGGAATTAATATGTACCGGATGTCTCTGCCACAATCTGCGCGCCGCTTTTTTCTGTATTTGAATTTTTAATTTTGTCCTGCAAAAGACTGTAAAATCTGTCATGGGGAAAATCCTTTACGTCTACCCACTCCCCTGTCCAGCCGCTCAGATGAATGGCGTTGGAAATCGTCAGCCCGCGGATACCCTCCGTCCCCGGGGATAAAAGCGCATCCCTGTGCAAAATTGCACTCGCAAAATTCTTTACAATGCCGATGTGCTGCTCGCCGCCGGAAAAATCGACGGGAAGCTCGCATTTCCAGCATTCCGGTTTCCCGAATGGCAAGGCATTTGTTTTTTCAAACTCCCGTTCCGAAACCACATTTCTTTCAAACAGCATGCGGTTTCCTTCAATAACAATTTTTCCCATGTCACAGGCAACCTCCAGGCGGTTTGTGCCCGGTGCCTCGCCTGTGGAGGTAATATATTCACCCAAGGTGCCGTTTTCGTATTCAAGCAGTGCCACCAAATCGTCTTCCACTTCAATGTCATGATATTTACCGCAGCATACCTTGGCGTAAATTTTATCCGGCATACCAAACATCCACTGCCACAAATCCAGCTGGTGGGGGTTCTGATTTATCAGCGCGCCGCCGCCCTCATCCTTCCATGTGGAACGCCAGGTATTACTGTCGTGATATGCCTGCGGACGATACCAGTGCGTAACAATCCAGGTAATCCGCTTAATGTGCCCTAGCTCTCCCGACTGTATCATTTCCCGCAGCTTGCGGTACACGGGATTTGTCCGTTGGTTGTACATAATAGCAAATACTTTATCGCTCTTTTCCGCCACCGCATTCATTTCCTGCACCTGCTTTGTATAAACCCCTGCCGGTTTTTCTGACAGCACGTGCAGTCCGCTCTCCAGCGCGCGAATAACCAGCCCCGGATGGTCATAATGGGGCGTGGCAATCACCACAGCCTCGCAAAGCCCGCTTTTAAAAAGTGCCTCTGCATCGGAAAACACTGTAATTCCGGGGAATTTTTCACGCAGTACGCGCTGCCGTAAGGGAGAAACATCGCACACGGCACAGAGCTCCATGTCCGGTATTTTCCCTGCTGCTACATTTTCAGCGTGCCTTGTGCCCATGTTGCCGCAGCCCACAACTCCCAGTTTTATTTTTTGCATTTTTGCCTCCTTAGTTTAGCAGTTTTAAGCCTGCAATTGTATCGTTTTACTAAATTATAACATAATTTTTCGAAAATTCAATATGAAAAATTTGGATTTATATTGCAAAAATTGCTTATCTGTGTTATACTGAGAAAGAGGTGAAAATATGGAACATTTTTTGCGATTTCGAAAAAGTACCTATCAAACGCCCATGAGCGAGAATTTCCGCCTGCACGTTCATGAGGAATACGAAATTTATATGTTTTTAGAGGGTGACACTGCCACAGTTTGCAACCGTGGTTCTAAAACACTTAATAAGATTAATTTAGAAACTTATGTTGTTGTAGAAGACGAAACCTTTGAAGAAGAGGTTTTACAGTATCTAAAATCCGATATTTACCGCTTTGTGATTTTACAATCAGGTCTTTATATGATATAAAAAAATCGGCACTTAATGTGCCGATTTTTTTAATAGTCTTTTTTTAATTATATTAGAAAAATAAAGTGCCAAAGCACAGGATACAACATCCTTTAAAAATACAGGTGCATACATTATAACCGCTGTCCATAGCGGATTATTTGTAACAAACGAAAAATACAAAACACCGATTAAATAAAGAGCCAAC
>JAZROH010000051.1:0-47292 GCA_045648645.1 Clostridia bacterium
GCCGTCGGTAGTCTTAACCAAATCAAAGCCATAGGGAGCGGGGCCTCCCGGCCATGCGCCTAATTTAAAACGGTGTATGTAATTGTCTTTTACCCGTTCTGCCGTTGTTTCCCGTTCCAGTTGGGCAAACACAAGTACAACATTTAGCATCGCCCGCCCCATGGGGGAAGCGGTGTCAAACTGCTCGGTCACAGACTGAAAGGCCACACCATGTGCATCCAGAAGTTCCCACAATCTGCTGAAATCTGCAATTGAGCGGCTGAAGCGATCCAGCCTGTATACAAAAATCTTTTTAATCACACCACTCTCAACTGCATGCATAAGCTCTGTAAAGGCAGGGCGCTTTATATTTTTGCCCGAATAGCCTTTATCCTGAAACACCTTGGCATCCTCCCCCGCATGCTTGCGACACAGCTCTATCTGCCCTTCTATTGACAGGCTGTCTTTTTTGTCTATAGACTGTCTTGCGTAAATGGCATTCACCGCACATTCCTTCTCTCATTCATAGCGCGCAGAAGCAAAATACAACGGCGGTGAATCTCTGCTTGCCGCTCAAGGCGGACAGCTCCATTTTCTGCGGCATATGTATTAGTAATATTCATAAATCATTCCTCCTTATAAAGATAATATGTAAACACGAAGTTTCAATATAACTGCCTTCGTTTATTTTATTGTTCTATGCCGGCTTAAAGTTTACAATTGCCGATATTTATCGAATATTACGCCTATATATTCGTATGTATTTATTTTAACACCATACCCCATAACCTCTGGAAAAATCGCTTTTCTTTGTTTGTGATTTCGAAATTTACATACATCTAAAAAAAGCTACCACTTTTGACAAAAATATGCTATAATGATAGTATCATGTAAAAAGGAGGTCTTGCATGTGGACAAGATGAACCAAAATCGTTCTCAAGATTTAGGGCAAAGATTTATGGATGTAAATGCATCGCAGATGCTGAATCGTGTTATATCAAATGCCTCAAATGACAGTTCAGAAGAAGATGTGCCGGATACCTTTGCGCTTCTTCTTGAAAATTTTATAGCAAGATACACCAAAAAGAGCGACGGTGCTGTCCCCTGTCAGGATTTCATTGCGGCATTCATACAATATGTGCGCGCACAAGGTGCAGACTTTCCTGAACTGGGAAAACCTACCCTGCTCGCCAAAAAGATTGCAGCCCTTGCATATCTGGAAAGAGCCAGTGTTCGGAAATTCGGTAATCGGCAATGTTTTTTACGAATAGAGCTTTGCATCAATTCACTGCCTGAACCGGAAAACGAAAATGATGTGCCGTCGTCACCCTCCAAAACAGATTTTTTGGACTACATAGAATCCATGCGAAGTCGAATAGAGAAAAGACCTCCAAACGAGTTATTCCTGCCCTAAAATCACCCCCGCTTCCGAGCATGTTCTTTATCGCCGTGGTAAATTTGCGACATCACGCGTACGAGCCTTTCAAAGTTATAGCATATACTTGTATAAGCCGGAATTGACGTTTTGCATAGTAGCCCAATAGTGGTATCCTTCATTGCTTCTATGTTGTAGTTCCCTTAATTTAATTTTTGTGTTGATATATCGATTGAAATATGGTATAATTTATTTTATAAAAGGATGTGATGATTTATGACTAAAAAATATTCCGTTAAAGAAACGACTCGTGTTGAGCGTGAGAAAATTGCGAATGACGCTTTAGCGATTTCTATTCTGGATGCTCCTGAACCGACAGAACAAACAAAAAAACTGGTTGACGAATATATAAACGGTCATATGGAAATCGGTGAAGTGCTGCAAAAAACAATTGCACAGTATAAGGTGTCGGTATGAGAGACCCATATTTATACGATGATGTTGAAGTTCTTAAAAATCTTTTAAACATCAGGGACGAAAAACTGTTAAACGAAGCCGAAAGCAATATCACGTATATTAAACTACTTGACATTGACAGATTGTCTGAAAATTGTAGCTTTGATATTGCATATTTAAAAAGCTTGCACAAATACATTTTCTCTGATATATACGAATGGGCGGGGACTTTCCGTACGATTCCCATGATTAAGGGAGAAAGAGTTCTTGGCGGAGATACTGTAAGATACAGCCAACCCAATGCTATTGAAAAAGATTTATCTGACGCTATCAGAAAATTGCACAGCGTCGATTGGTCTGTTCTCAGTATAGAAGAAACTGCGAAAGAATTTTCCATGCGCATAGCTGAAATATGGCAGGTGCATCCTTTTCGCGAGGGCAATACAAGAACGACCATTACATTCGCCACACAATTTGCATTTCATCATGGATTTACCATGGACAAAAATTTACTAAAGGAATGCGCCGGATATGTGAGAGATGCTTTGGTAAAAGCTTCTGACGGACAGTATTCGGAATATCATTATCTCGAAAGAATATTCAAAGATGCTATACTGCAGGGATAAGACAATTTTTAAACCCTCGGAACAAAACGTTCCGAGGGTTTATCACGTCAAGCCCTTACGGGAAGTGGCTTGCCAACTGCTGCCATCGGTTCAACATCCCATTGAATGCTGTATCGCCCCGTTTCATTACACAGCCGCACAAGCGATTCGGTATATTCTCCGTAGGGTGCTCGAAAAAGAGATATATCCGCGCCTGTTATTTCCTTTAATATAGCTTCGCATTTATCCATATCGGCGCGCATTTCCGCTTCCGAAAGCGCGGCGTAATGCGCATGGTCATAGCCATGACTTGCAATTTCGTGCCCTGCTTCCTTAATTTTTCTGGCTTGCTCCGGATACTTCTCTGCCCAAGTGCCTACAAGAAAAAATGTGCATCGGCAATCATACATTTTTAATGTATCCAAAATGCTGTCAATATCTTCCGCACCCCACGCCGCATTAAACGTTACCGCCACCTTTTTCTCTGCCGTATCTACAGAGTATATGGGAAGATCGCCGCCCTGCACGCCGGCTGTCGGTTTCGTTTCCGCCATAGATAGCGGGAGAATACACAGCACTACGGCAAACGCAATGAAAGCCGATAGCACCGCATATTTGTTAAATACAAAAATTTTCATAAATTTCCCTCCGTCCATACGCTATTTTCATTGTATTGTTTCTCCCGTGGGATTATGCCCAGCCCCTCTGTTTTTTGTAACCTTTGCCCTATCCGCCCGCCTTATTTCCCTTTTTTATAGATTTTGTCAACAAATTTTTCTTCTTTTTTCATTTGCTATTTACAAATTCAGATACACGTGATATAATATAGCATATATTTTTTCTTGAAAGGAGCTTTGGTGACTTTGTCTGTAATTGTTGATAAAATCCTGCTGCTCGGCATTATTATGTTCGTCGGTTTTATCACAGAGAAAACCGGCTTTATAAAAGGACTTCGTGGCATCACCAGTCAGCTTCTTACACGCATTACATTACCCCTGCTTGTAATCACCACACTCTCCGGACAAACCAAAAGCGTTCAAACGCAAAACACAGCAATTGCCGTGTTTGTCTTTGGGCTTTTATTTGTTGGGATTCTTTTGTTACTCGGTAAATTTTCGACCATTCCCTTTGGTTTTAACAAAAAAAGAAATGATGTACATACTTGTCTTACCGCTTTTGGTAACACGATTTTTCTGGGCTACCCCCTGTTGGATGCCATATGGGGTCCGCAGGCTGTGTTTTATGCCGCATTTTTTTCGATTGCCAATGACCTTACGGCATGGACAATCGGCATTTTGATTTTAAGCCGCTCAAAAAACGGTAAAATCGAATTTCGCCGTCTTTTAAATCCCACCACGCTCTCCTATATTGTGGGAGCGCTGATGTTTATTTTCTCGCTCCGTCTGCCCGGTATGTTGCACGAAGCAGCTTCCACCATCGGCAGCACAACGACTGTTCTTTCCATGCTTTTTCTCGGCGCAACGCTCGCATCCGTTCGGCTTCGGGAACTTGTTGCCGGTCTTTCTTCCATAACCATTATTATAATTAAAATGATTCTTGTACCGATTGGTGCTTATTACGCAATGCGGTGGCTTATTCCCGCACTGGAGCTTCCTGTAGACATTCTTTTGGCATCGGTAGTGGCGCTGGAGGTTGCCATGCCCTGCCAGTCCGTTTTTGCCATTTTAGCACAGGAATGCGGCGGTGATACGGAATATGCTGCAACTGCCATTTGCATGACAACGGCTGCAAGTCTCGTTACTTTACCATTTATTTATACATTTATGATTTGAAAGGATGGATACTATGTCCCCGAAAGTTGCACTCATTATGGGCAGTGATTCTGACCTGCCGGCACTGCGCTCCTGTATCGGCGCGCTGAAGAATTTTGGTATTGAGGTGGAAGCACGGGTTATTTCCGCACACCGCACACCGGACGCTGCGGCTACTTTTGCAAAAAATGCGAAGGAACGCGGTTTCTCTGTGATTATCGGCGCTGCCGGAAAAGCCGCACATCTGCCGGGTGTTCTGGCAGCTTTTACTACCCTTCCGGTTATCGGTATTCCCATTAAGTCCTCTACGATGGACGGACTGGATTCCCTGCTTTCCATTGTGCAGATGCCAAAAGGTATTCCGGTTGCCACTGTTGCCATTGATGGTGGTGACAATGCCGCTATTTTAGCCGCGCAAATGATTGCACTGTCAAATCCGGACGTAGCGAAGAAACTGGAAGAACATAAAATCAACATGCTTCGCGAGGTGGGTGAAAAAGACGCCCGCCTGCAGGAAGAACTTAAGAATATCTGATTTTTTAAGGGGGAGACGAAATGGAAGAAAAGAAATTGCATGAAGAATGCGGTCTGTTCGGCATTTGGGATAACGACAATTTCGACTGTGCGCATATGACATATTACGCACTGTATGCCTTACAGCACCGCGGTCAGGAAAGCGCAGGTATTGCCGTAAATGATGATGGTGTAATCATTTACCATAAAGACAGCGGTCTTGTTCCTGACGTTTTTAATGAGGTTGTTTTAAACCACTTAAAGGGACATGCCGCAGTCGGTCATGTTCGCTACTCTGCATCGGATAAGGTTCGTGAGGACGCACAGCCTCTTGTTACCCGTTATAAAAAGGGTACACTTGCCACTGCCTACAACGGCAGTCTTGCCGATTCCGTAGGAGAACGGGCACGACTGGAGGCAGAGGGTGCAATTTTCCAAACCACAAGCGACACGGAAATTATCAACTATCTGCTTGCACGGGAACGGGTGAAAACCCACTCCATTGAGGATGCGCTGGTACGGGTGCTCCGCACGCTGAAAGGCGGTTATTCACTTCTTGTTATGAGCCCGAGAAAGCTTATCGCCGCCCGTGACCCGCTCGGCTACCGTCCGCTTTGTATCGGCAAAAAACAAAACAGCTATATTTTTGCTTCTGAAAGCTGTGCGCTGGATGCCATCGGGGCAGAATTTGTACGCGATGTAGACCCCGGCGAAGTTGTTATTGCGGATGCAAACGGTCTTCGTTCCATTCGTGATAACTGTTCTGATAAAAGTGCACTTTGTATTTTTGAATACATTTACTTTGCCCGTCCCGACAGCGTAATTGAAGGGACAAGCGTATATGAGGCCCGCGTACAGGCAGGTCGCGCACTTGCCAAGGCAGACCCCGTGGATGCCGACATTGTTATCGGTGTGCCGGACTCCGGTATCTGCGCCGCTATCGGCTACGCGGAGGAAAGCGGAATTCCCTATGGCACCGGTCTTATCAAAAACCGCTATATCGGCAGAACCTTTATTCAGCCGTCACAAAAAATGCGGGAAGAAAGCGTGGATATAAAGCTTAACGTTCTGGCTTCTACCATTCGCGGAAAACGCGTGGTTATCGTGGATGACTCCATTGTCCGCGGTACTACCTGCCGTAAACTGATTATGATGCTGAAAAAAGCGGGTGCTACGGAAGTACATATGCGTATATCCTCGCCCTTGTTCCTCTGGCCCTGCTACTTCGGAACGGATGTTCCGACAAAAGAAGAACTCATCGGGTACAAATATTCCGTTGAAGAAATGCGTGAAAAATTCGGTGCGGATTCTCTTTCGTTCCTGCGGATTGAGGATCTCAAGACCATCGTCCCCGGCAGAACGCGCGGTTTCTGCGACGCTTGCTTTACCGGAAAATATGATATCGAAATCCCGGCGGAGCGCCAGCTTCGTCCTTTCCAGGAAAGGAGACTTGGAGAAAATGACTAATAGTGCATACACGGCAGCCGGCGTAAATATTGAAGCCGGATATGAGGCAGTTCGCCTCATGAAAGAACATGTAAAAAGAACCACAACAGACGGGGTGCTTTCCCCCATCGGCGGCTTCGGCGGTCTTTTTGCCCCGAACCTTACCGGCATGGAAGAACCCGTTCTCGTTTCCGGCACAGATGGTGTGGGAACGAAGCTGAAGCTTGCTTTTCTTATGGATAAGCATGATACTGTGGGGCAGGACTGCGTAGCCATGTGCGTAAACGATATTGTTTGCAGCGGTGCCCGTCCGCTCTTTTTCCTCGACTATGTAGCCGTAGGAAAAAATGAACCAGAAAAGGTTGCTTCCATTGTAAAAGGCGTAGCCGATGGCTGCGTAAGTGCAGGCTGTGCTTTAATCGGCGGCGAAACTGCCGAAATGCCCGGTTTTTATCCGGAGGACGAATATGACCTTGCAGGCTTTGCAGTCGGCATTGTAGACAAGAAAAAAATCATTGACGGCACAAAGCTTGCCGAAGGCGACGTTCTTTTGGGACTGGCTTCTTCAGGCGTACACAGCAACGGTTTTTCTCTCGTTCGCAAGCTCTTTAATATTTCGCAGGGACAAGCACTTGGCGAATACATTGAATCCCTGGGCACAACTTTAGGCGAAGCCCTTTTAGCCCCCACGCGAATTTACGTTAAGGCTATTCTTTCCCTTATGGAGAAGGTGGAAATTAAAGCTGTAAGCCATATTACCGGCGGCGGCTTTATTGAAAACGTCCCCCGCATGATGCGCGAAGGAATGACTGCTGTTATTGACACGGCATCCTATCCCCTTCCGCCGATTTTTGCGCTGATGCAGGAAACAGGAAATATTCCGGCAAAGGAAATGTACAATACCTTTAACATGGGCATCGGCATGATTGTTGCCGTGAGCGCAGACCGTGCAGACGAAGCCAAGACAATTTTGGAAGCTGCAGGCGAAACAGTTTACAAAATTGGAACTGTAGAAAGCGGAAACGAAGGCGTACGCCTCGTATAATCGGCGTTTTTTGCCCAAAATACAGAAATTTTACAAAAACATCTTGACAAAATGGGTAAAAGGCTGTATAATATCGTGTGTTACTACTAAACTATACGTTTGGATTCCGGAAAGATGAGGTGTGGAAGATGGCAGTACCGAAGAATAAAATATCTAAGGCGAGACGTGATAAGAGACGTGCAACGTACAAACTTTCTGTACCCGGCATGATTGAATGCCCCAAGTGCAAAGCTTTGATTCGTCCCCATCGGATTTGCAGTGCCTGCGGCTACTATAAAAACAGAGAGGTCGTAAAGGTATCTGAATAAGTCTTTAATTCTGGGCGGCGCCTGCCGCCCGGTTGTGACTTCTTACGGTTTATCGTAAAAACGGAAAGCAAAAAGCATCTCTTTTGAGACGTATCTCTTTGCTTTCTTTGTAATATACTAAATGAAAATGGCACACATCACTAATTTTAGCCTTAGGGAGCGGTTATTTTATGGTTTCTAAAAGCGTCGTTGTACTCAATCAGGTTGGACTGCATGCCAAAACAGCTACATTATTTATTCAAAAGGCCAATGAATTCAAGGCCGGTATTTGGGTGGAAAAGGATGCGCGCCGCGTCAATGCTAAAAGTCTTTTAGGCGTTTTATCCCTCGGTATTACGCGCGGAACGGAAATCATGCTTTCTGCTGACGGAACGGATGAAACAGAAGCTCTGGAGACGCTGATATCGCTTATTAGCAGCGGTGTGTCCGAATAATTGCTTGACGTTTTTAAAGAACAGCCTTTCGGGGCTGTTTTTTTGGGTATGAAAGCAGAAATTCTTGAAACCCTAAGTATATCTATATAATCCGCCACCGTTTCTTTTCAGAAACCGGTAAATTTTCGAAATGCTTATGAATGAACAAATTGCAGAAAAACTGAAAACACTGCCTGCCTCCCCCGGCGTATATATCATGCGGGATGCAGGCGGGACCATTATCTATGTCGGCAAGGCAAAAATTTTAAAAAACCGTGTCCGGCAATATTTTCATGGCTCCAATCATGCACCCAAAGTAGAAGCCATGATTGAAAAAATTGCCGACCTTGAATATATTCTGACAGATACCGAATTTGAAGCACTCTGTCTTGAAAGCAATTTAATTAAAAAGCATAAACCCCGCTATAATATTCTTTTAAAAGATGACAAAGGGTATCCGTTTATAAAAATCACGGCGGACGCATACCCCCGCATTTCTCTTGCCCGAAAAAAAGCAGATGATGGCGCACAATATTTTGGACCATATCCAAGCAGCGCCGTCATCAACGAAACACTTTCTGTTTTACGCCGGATTTTTCGTATTCAGCACTGTGCTAAACGATTTCCGAAGGAAATCGGCCGTACCCGTCCCTGTCTGTACCATGCCATGCACCGTTGCAGTGCGCCATGTACAGGGGCTATCCCTGCAGAAGAATACAGAAAAACCTTTGCGGAAATTTCCCGTTTTTTAAACGGCGAACACGCACATCTCATTCGGGATTTGGAACAAAAAATGGAGGAAGCCGCGGCGCAACTTGAATTTGAAGCCGCCGCCTCCTATCGGGATAAGATTGACGGTATCCGTCGCATCGCGCGCGACCAAAAGGTTATCGGCGGCAGAAAGGATGCTGACATTTTTGCGCTGGCTATAGAAGAGGATTTAGCTGTCTTTGCCGTATTTTTTCTCCGTAGCGGTAAGCTGCTCGGAAGCCGTTTATATCGGGAAAGCGGCGGTCTGTATCCCTCCGATGCGGAAACACTTGCAGATTTTATTCAGGCGTATTACAGCCGCGATGTGGAAATTCCGCCGCAAATTTTTTCTTCCTCTCCCCTTCCGGATGCAGAGGCACTCTCCGCATGGCTTTCTGAAAAACGCGGCAAGAACGTAACCTTGCATGCACCCATACGCGGCGAAATGCGCCGGCTTTGTGATATGGCAACCAAAAACTCTATACATGCCTTGGAAACCTTTAAAATTGATGTGCTTCGCAAAACCAATCGTGATCGGGCACTTTCCGAGCTTGCTGGCGAAATCGGCATGGAAATGCCGCCTGCGCGCATTGAAGCTTATGATATATCCAACACCGGCGGCAGCGAAAACGTGGGCTCTATGGTGGTATTTTTAAACGGCAAGAAAGCACCTGCGGAATATAAACGCTTTAAAGTAAAATACATCATCGGCTCAAACGACTATGACTGTATGAAGGAAATATTATCCCGTCGGTTTTTGCGGTATCACGATGCGGACGGCGACTTTACTGCACTTCCGGATTTAATACTGGTGGACGGCGGCATAGGACATGTTCATGCAGCAGAAGAAGTTTTGGAGCGGCTCGCCATACCGGTGCCCGTCTTGGGTATGGTAAAAGATGACCGCCACCGCACACGCGGGCTTGTCCGTACAGAGGGCGAAGTGCGTCTTTCTCCCGGCAGTGCCGCCTTCCGCCTGGTCACGCTCATACAGGATGAGGCGCATCGTTTCGCCATCACCTACCACAAAAAGCTTCGCAGTCAGAAAACCTTTTCGGGAGAGCTTGACGGTATTCGCGGCGTAGGGCCTAAAAAGAAAAAGGCACTCCTATCGCACTTCAAATCGGTTACCGCCATTAAAAACGCTTCTGCCGATGAACTGGCAGAAGCTAAGGGGATTGATCGCCGCACAGCGGGGAACATTTATGCCTACTTCCAGGAAAAAAATAAAAAAATTTAAAAAAACTCTTTACAAACATGCTTTATCTGTGATACTGTAAAAAGAACAACGCAGAAAGGAAATTGCCATGGCAAAGAATTTAATTATTGTTGAGTCTCCCGCAAAAGCGAAGACAATTAAAAAATATCTCGGTCGGGATTACAATGTTGTTGCCTCCTTTGGGCATCTCAGAGATTTACCGAAAAGCCAGCTTGGTATTGACATTGAAAATAATTTTGAACCTAAATATATTACCATCCGCGGTAAGGGTGACCTTCTGTCCTCTTTAAAAAAGGAGGCAAAAGCAGCCGAGCATGTATATCTTGCCACTGACCCTGACCGCGAAGGTGAAGCTATTTCCTGGCATCTTGCCCATATTCTGGATTTGGACCCCGCATCCCGTTGCCGCATTACCTTTAACGAAATCACAAAGAATGTGGTAAAAGCTGCCATCAAGGAGCCCCGCCCTATAAATCTTGACCTTGTGGATGCACAACAGGCGCGCCGTGCCGTAGACCGTATTGTAGGCTATAAGCTCAGCCCGCTCCTTTGGAGAAAGGTTAAAAAAGGGCTTAGTGCGGGACGTGTTCAATCTGTTGTTACCCGTCTGGTTGTTGAACGGGAACGGGAAATCGAACAGTTTATTCCCGACGAATACTGGAACATCAGCGCACAGCTTACCTCGCCTGACGGACAAAGCTTCAAGGCGAAATTTCACGGTAAAAACGGAAAGAAAATGACGATTCATGACGGCAAAACCGCCGAAGCCATCTTCAAAGACTTAAGCGGTGCTTCTTTTACCGTAGCACAGGCAAAATACGATGAACGCAAGAAATCCCCCGCCCCGCCGTTTACCACCAGTACCATGCAGCAGGAAGCGGCAAGGCGGCTTGGCTTTACCTCCCGCAAAACCATGTCTGCCGCACAGGTACTGTATGAAGGCGTGGATGTGGAAGGACACGGCATGGTGGGTCTTATCACCTATATGCGTACCGACTCGCTTCGCATTTCCACCGAAGCATCTGCTTCAGCGCTTAGTTTAATTAAAGAACGTTTTGGTGCAGAATACGCACCTGCCCGCCCGCGCGTTTACAAAAGCCGTGCTGCCGCGCAGGATGCCCACGAAGCCATCCGCCCGACAAATGTAAATATAACACCTGAAGTAGCAAAAAAGACGCTCCCCCCCGACCAGTATAAACTGTACAAGCTGATTTGGGAGCGGTTCATGGCAAGCCAGATGGCAGATGCCGTATACAGCACACTGCAAACCGATATTGCTGCCGGCGCATATACATTTAAGGCTTCCTTTGCCAGAGCGAAATTCTCCGGCTTTGAATCCGTATATGCAATTGAAACGGATACGGAAGAAGAATCCACCGATATGCCCGCTCTTAAAAAGGACGATGTGCTCAAACTGAAAAAACTGGATAAACAGCAAAACTTCACCGAGCCCCCCTCCCGCTATACAGAAGGTGCACTTATCCGCACCATGGAAGAAAAGGGAATCGGACGACCGAGTACGTACGCACCAACCATCTCCACGATTTTAAACCGCGGCTATGTGGTACGGGAAAAGAAGCTGTTTTTGCCGACAGAGCTGGGATATGTAACCACAGATCTTATGACTGCGCACTTCGGTTATCTTATCAACGTGGAATTTACCGCCGGTATGGAAACACAGCTTGACCGTGTGGAAGAAGGCGAAGAAAACTGGGTAGAGCTTCTGCGGGAGTTCTATACCCCCTTTGCTGAAACACTCGAAAAGGCGGATGCCGCCATTGGTAAGGTTGCGCTTACCGACGAGGTTTCCGATGTTATATGCGAAAAATGCGGACGCAACATGGTGTATAAAATGGGACGCTTCGGAAAGTTTTTAGCATGTCCCGGTTTCCCTGAATGCCGAAATGCAAAACCCATTGTAAACGACATTGGGGTGTCTTGCCCCAAGTGCGGCGGCAAAATTTTAGAGCGCCGTTCCAAGAAAGGTCGTATTTTTTACGCCTGTGATAACAGCGAAAAATGTGACGTGATTCTTTGGGATAAACCCACAGGTGACCTTTGTGAAAAGTGCGGAAGTCCTCTCGTTTCCAAGAAGCGGGGACGCACAACTATTGTAGACTGTTCAAACCGCGAATGCGGCAAGACAAAATCAAAATAAAAAATTACTGGCAGGGGCAATGCAGTATTGTCCCTGCATATTTATAGAAAGGATTGCAGTATGAAAATTCATGTAATCGGCGGCGGACTTGCCGGCTGCGAGGCGGCATATGCGATAGCAAACCTTGGGCTTTCCGTTACCCTTTATGAAATGAAGCCCCATCGGTATTCCCCCGCACACCATATGGAGGATTTGTGCGAACTCGTTTGCAGCAATTCTCTCAAAGCCTCCCGTCTGGATTCTGCAGGCGGCCTTTTAAAAGCAGAAATGGAAAAGCTTGGCTCTGTCACCGTTCGCGCCGCAAAGGAAACCAGCGTACCTGCTGGCGGTGCGTTAGCCGTTGACCGGGAGCTGTTCGCCAAAGAAGTTACTCGTATCCTTTCTGAAAATCCGCGTATTACCATTGTGCGGGAGGAGGTTACAAAAATCCCCGAAGATGACATTGTCATTATTGCATCCGGTCCTCTTACCGACGGCGCACTTGCCGACGAAATCCGCACCATTTGCGGCGATTCCCTAAGCTTTTATGATGCTGCCGCCCCGATTGTGGAACGGGACAGCATTGATATGCAGCACGCCTTTTTCGGTGCCCGTTACGGACGCGGCGGTGATGACTACATAAACTGCCCTATGACGGAAACAGAATATGCAGCCTTTTACGATGCCTTGGTTTCTGCCGAGCGTGCGCCGCAGCATGCCGCAGATAACCTGTCGGTTTTTGAAGGGTGTATGCCTGTTGAGGTGATGGCATCCCGCGGACGGGAAACCCTGCTTTACGGTCCGCTCCGTCCCGTAGGGCTGCGTGACCCCAAAACCGATAAGCGTCCCTATGCGGTTGTGCAGCTTCGGCAGGATAATAAAACCGGTACACTTTATAATCTTGTAGGCTTTCAGACAAACCTTCGTTGGGGCGAACAAAAGCGGGTTTTTTCCTTGATACCGGCGCTTAAAAACGCAGAATTTGTCCGCTATGGTGTTATGCATCGAAATAGCTTCATCCGTTCCCCCGAGCTTCTCTCTGCGGATTTTTCGTTAAAAAAACACCCCAATCTCTTTTTTGCAGGGCAAATTACAGGTGTGGAAGGATACATGGAATCCGCGGCATCCGGTATCCTGGCAGGCATCAATGCCGCAAAACGCGCCAAAGGGGAAGAAACGGTTGTTCTCCCACCCCAAACCATGATTGGTGCGCTCACCCGCTATATTTCCGATGAATCCTGCAGTGACTTTCAGCCCATGAATGCGAATTTCGGTATACTGCCGCCGCTTGCTGTACGAATTCGGGACAAGCATGAACGCTACCTTGCGCTTGCAACCCGCTCTCTATCGGTTCTTGACGAAAAAAATTTTATTTTTTCCCAAAGTTAGTATTGATTTTTTTGGAAAAATGCGGTACAATATAGAAAGTAAGTTTTAAGAGGAGCGATTTACTGATGATAACCCACGGAAATGATATAAAAATCTTCACGGCAAATTCCAATCCGCGCCTTGCCGTTGATATTGTAGCAGAGCTTAAAAACAAAGTTGCGGAATACAAATTAAATGCAGAAGGAAACGGCATGCATGTCGGCGAAATTTCCCTTGGCAAATCGGAAGTAGGAAAGTTCAGCGATGGTGAAATTTTTGTAAACATCAATGAAACTGTCCGCGGTTCGGATGTATTCGTTGTGCAGTCCACCTGTGATCCGGTTAATGACAATCTCATGGAACTGCTTATCATGATTGATGCTTTTAAACGTGCGTCGGCAGGGCGTATTACCGCCGTAATTCCTTATTATGGATATGCCCGTCAGGATAGAAAGGCGAAAGCACGCGATCCGATTTCTGCAAAGCTTGTTGCAGATCTTTTGGAAAGCGCCGGTGCTGACCGTGTTCTTACTATGGATTTACATGCCGCGCAGATACAGGGCTTCTTTAACATCCCTGTAGATCATCTGCTTGGTTTCAAAAAACTTGCTCCCTATTACATGAAGAAGTTTGCAGACCACATGGATGATGTTGTTGTTGTTTCGCCTGACTTCGGCAGCGTTACCCGTGCACGCAAATTTGCGGAACGTCTGGATGTTCCGATTGCTATTATTGATAAGAGAAGACCTCGCGCAAACGTTGCCGAGGTTATGAATATTATTGGCGATATCAAAGACAAAACCATTATTCTGGTTGACGATATGATTGATACTGCCGGTACCATCACAAACGGTGCTGCCGCACTTATGGACCGTGGTGCTAAAGCCATCTACGCATGCTGCACACACCCCGTTCTGTCCGGTCCGGCACTGGAGCGCATCGAAAAATCTCCTATTAAGGAACTGGTTGTTCTGGATACAATCGCGCTCACACCCGATAAAATGCTGGATAAGATACATGTTCTGTCTGTGGCAGATATTTTTGCGGAAGCCATTAAGCGTATTTACGCCGACATTTCCGTAAGCCCTATGTTTGCATAGAGAAGAACACATATTAAAGTAAAATGTAGGGAATTATCAACTGGTAATTCCCTTTTGCTTTCTATCGTTTTATGTTTTGCACGAAATTCAAAAGGTGGTGATGCTATGCCCGTACAAAAAAAGCTTTTGCTGATTATAAACCCTGTTGCCGGAAAAATGCGTGCCCAAAGCTTTGACATGCCGGCATTTTTTCCGCAATTTGAAGTAACAACGTATCAAACGCAGGATGGTGCATCGACCGAAGCTTTTGTAGAGGCACAAGGTTCTTCCTATGACCTTGTGGTCTGCGCGGGCGGTGACGGGACTTTAAATCGTGTTATAAACGGACTGATGCGTCTTAAACAGCGTCCCCCTCTCGGCTATATTCCCTGCGGAACAACGAACGATTTTGCTGCGAGCCTCGGCATCCCGCGGGATATTCCACGGGCAGCGGAAGCTATTAGTGCCGGAACGCCGACCCCGATTGACATCGGTTCCTTTGGCGGGCGTCACTTTACGTACGTAGCATCCTTTGGTGCTTTTACCGAATCCTCTTACAAAGCACCGCAGGAAAACAAAAACCGTCTTGGTCACATGGCATATATTTTTGAAGCTATGCGGGATTTACCGAATATTCGTCCCTGCCGCGTAACTGTCGAAGCAGACCATGGTGTATTTCAAGGCAATTATGTCTTTGGTGCTGTATCCAATGCCACATCCCTCGGTGGTATGCTTCGTCTTGCTCCTGACGCTGTAAGCTATAATGACGGTCTTTTTGAAGTTATGCTGATTTCCATGCCCCGCACGGCGGCAGACCTGCAGCAGATTGTTTTTTCACTCATTCGCCGGCAGTACAATCCCGAGCAGATTACCTTCTTTAAAACAAACCACATTCTTTTTTCCATGGACCAGATTTTCCCGTGGTCGCTCGATGGAGAATATGAGTCGGGCGGCAATATTGTAGAAATCAAGAACAATCCCAGAGCCATTACATTGCTTCTGTAGTCACAAAGGAGTATATATATGCATGAACTGTTAGCCCCCGCCGGCACATTTGCAGCACTGGAAGCTGCCATCAGTGCCGGCGCGGATGCCGTATATCTTGGCGCAGACCGCCATAACGCCCGTTTAAATGGCGAAAACTTTACAACAGAAACACTTTTAGAGGCGGTGCGCTATTGTCATATTCGCCATAAAAAAGTGTATCTAACCTTAAATACACTCCTTTCTGATAAGGAACTGGACGAAATGATAGAGTATGCCCGTTTTCTGGCAGAAAGCGGTATTGATGCCGTTATCGTGCAGGATATTGGACTTGCCACACTTTTGCGAAACGCCGTACCCTCGCTTCCGCTTCATGCCAGCACGCAAATGACCATACACAACGCCTATGGTATTGCCCGCGCTGCGGAGCTGGGCTTTCAACGGGTTGTGCTTGCGCGGGAAGCCTTTTCCCGTGATTTAATTCGGAATTCCCCCCTCGAAATTGAAGTTTTTATACACGGCGCACTTTGCGTTTCCTACTCCGGACAATGTTATTTCAGCAGCATGCTTGCCCAGCGCAGCGGAAACAGGGGCACCTGTGCCCAGCCCTGCCGTCATCGGTATCAAAACGGATATGCTTTGAGTTTGCATGATTTATGTCTTGCCCGCCATGTTCCGGAGCTTCTTTCTCTCCCCATTGCTTCTTTAAAAATAGAAGGACGTCTGAAATCCCCCGAATATGTGCGCGGCGTAGTTAGCATTTATCGCCGCCTTATAGATGAGAAACGCGGGGCAACAGATGAAGAAATGGAATTTCTACGCCGTCTTTTTTCCCGCCAGGGTTTTACAGATGGTTATTTTGTAGGGAAAACAGGTAAACGAATGTTCGGCTACCGCACGGAAGCAGATAAGCGGGCATCCGCGTCTTTAGCCGTGCCGCCTGCATCTCTCCCTAAAATTCCTCTTTCCATGCACATAACCGTGGAAGCGGAAAAGCCTTCTGTACTTTCTCTTTCCGACGGCGTATATTCGGCACGTATTACAGGTGCCGTTCCCGAGAAAGCTGCCTCCCGCCCGCTTTCCACCTCGGATTGCGAAAAATCTCTTGCCAAGCTCGGCGGGACACCCTATACAGCAGAAATCACAGCATCCATCTCCCCCGACCTGTTCCTTCCTGCCGCTTCTTTAAATGCACTTCGACGGGACGGGCTTGCGGCACTTGAAAAAGCTTCCGTGGTGGAGCGCGAATATAAAAAAGTATCTCTTCCCACCGCCCATAAAGCGTGTGAAAAAACAGAAACACACTGCATATTCCATTCGCCGACGCAAATCCCCGCTTCGCTTTCTGCTGATTTTATCTGGCTGCCGCTTTTCTCCATTGACCGCTCTTTTGGTGATGCCGCGGGCGCAATTTTGCCGACAATTATTTTTGATAAAGAAATGGACAAGGTACGAACGCAACTAAATCGTATAAAAGCCTTCGGCATCACCCGCGTTATGTGCCATACCATCGGGCAAAGCATTCTTTGCCGCGAAATGGGCATGGAGCCCCACGGCGGGACAGGACTGCATATATTTAACTCACAAACGGCACAGGCTGCAGATACCCTTTCTCTTATGGCATCACCCGAGCTTCAGGCAGCGCAGATTTGTAGGCTTTCTAAACCTCTCCCCCTTTCCGTGATGGTTTACGGGCGGCAAACGCTCATGACCATGGAAAACTGCCTTGCAAAAGCGCACGCCACCTGCCATGGCGGTAAAACCTATTATCCGCTGACAGATGAAAAGGGCAGTGTTTTCCCTGTTCTCTGCGCCTATCCGCACCGAAATGAGGTATTAAACGCCCGTCCTTTATACCTACTGGATAAACTGGACGCCTTGGAAAATGCAGATGTTCATGCCTTTGTGCTTCGTTTTACTACGGAAACGGAAAAAGAAGTGTCTGAAATTCTGCAGCTTTACCAAGAAGGTGCACCCGCCCCCTTTCCTTTTACACGCGGCTGTTTTGTTCGCCGCGAAGCATCCGCGAAAGCACACGCATCTCGTCGAAAATAGGCGGAGATGAAACTTTTTCTGTAAACAAAAGCACATTTGCAGTATTATACGCCCATATTTCATGGTATGATTACCTCGAAGTGCGCAGGGCACACGGGCGGCTTTGTTATTATTATCAGTGTGCAGAAAGGTTTGTTTTTCATGAAAAAGCGCTATGTACAGGTTGGCGTTGGCGGTCGCGCCAGATTTTTCTATCAGGCCGTTGTAGGCACCTATAATGAAACCTCTGAGCTTGTTGGCTTTTGTGACTTAAACCAGACCCGTATGGATTATGCAAATGCATTGCTCCAAAAGGAATATGGTGCAGCACCCGTTCCCACCTATCCCGTAGAGAAGTTCGACGATATGATTCGCGAACAAAAGCCGGATGTTGTAATTGTTACAACCGTTGACCGCGCACATCACAAATATATTATCCGTGCTATGGAACTTGGATGCGATGTTATTACTGAAAAGCCCATGACCACCACTTCCGAAAAGTGTCAGCAGATTCTCGATGCCCAAAAGCGCACCGGCAAAAACGTTCGCGTAAGCTTTAATTACCGCTACGCTCCGCTGCACACCAAGTGCCGCGAAGTAATTGCAAGCGGTGTTATCGGTGATATTTTCTCCGTGCATTTTGAATGGCTTCTTGACATTCGTCACGGCGCAGACTATTTCCGCAGATGGCACAGAGACAAGCGCAACAGCGGCGGTCTTCTCGTCCATAAAGCAACCCACCACTTTGACCTTGTAAACTTCTGGATTGGCAGCAAGCCCAAAACTGTTTTTGCATTTGGTGATTTGAACTTCTACGGCAGAGAAAATGCAGAAAACCGTGGTGTAACGAAATTCTACAACCGTTCTACCGGTCATCCCAATGCCGAAGGCGATCCCTTTGCAATTGACCTTCGCGGCAACGAAACACTGGAAGGCTTATACTTAAACGCTGAAAAAGAAGACGGTTACATGCGCGACCAGAGCGTGTTTGGTGACGGCATCAGCATTGAAGATACCATGGGTGTTATCGTAAAATACAAGAGTGGCGCTATGATGACCTATTCCCTTAACACATACATGCCTTACGAAGGCTATCGCATCGCATTCAACGGCTCCAAGGGCAGAATGGAAATGACTTGCCTGGATATCCCGTACATTAACGGCGGCGGTGTTGTTGACGGTGCAACCAAAGAAACCTCCATGCGCGTATTCCCGATGTTCGAACAGGCTTACGATGTAGACATTAAAGCCGGCGAGGGCGGTCACGGCGGCGGCGACCCTGTTCTCTTAAACGACCTCTTCGGCACACCTGTAGAAGATGAATTCCATCGTGCTGCAAACCATGTGGACGGCGCTATGTCCATCCTCACAGGTATTGCCGCAAATAAGTCCATTGCAACCGGTATGCCGGTTGAAGTAGACTCGCTCGTTCAATTCTAACCTTCCATTTTCTTAAAAGCATATTTTGCAGTAATAGATAGCACAAATACAGTTGTATTTGTGCTATCTTTGTGTTAATGTATAGAAAAATTTAAAAGTCACACAAGATGTTTTGTGTGCAGAAAGGGTAGATTACCATGAAAAAGCGTTACGTACAAGTCGGACTCGGCGGCAGATCCGGATTCTTCTGGCGTCCGATTGTAAGCACCTACAAGGAAACCTCTGAACTTGTTGCATTCTGCGATATCAACCAAACCCGTATGGACTATGCAAACAGCGTTTTGGAGAAGGAGTACAACCATGCGCCCGTTCCCACCTATTCCATCGATAAATTTGATGATATGGTTCGGGAACAGAAAGCAGACGTTGTACTTGTTACATCCGTTGACCGCACACACCACAAATACATCATTCGTGCTATGGAACTTGGCTGTGACGTTGTAACCGAAAAGCCTATGACCACTACTGCTGAAAAGTGCCAGGAAATTCTGGATGCACAGAAGCGTACCGGCAGAAACGTTCGCGTAAGCTTTAACTACCGCTACAATCCGCTGCACACCAAGTGCCGTGAGGTAATTGAAAACGGTGACATCGGTCAGGTTTTCTCCGTTCACTTTGAATGGCTTCTCGATACCAGCCACGGTGCTGACTACTTCCGCAGATGGCACAGAGATAAGCGCAACAGCGGCGGTCTTCTCGTACATAAGTCCACCCACCACTTTGACCTTGTAAACTTCTGGATTGCCAGCCAGCCGAAGACTGTTTTCGCATTTGGCGACCTGAACTTCTACGGCAGAGAAAATGCGGAAAACCGCGGCATCACCAAGTTCTACAACCGTTCTACCGACAACCCCAATGCAAAAGGTGATCCCTTTGCAATGGATATAAGAAAGTCCGACGTAAACACCCACCTCTACCTCGAGGCAGAGCATGAAGACGGTTATCTCCGTGACCAGAGCGTATTCGGTGACGGCATCAGTATTGAAGACACCATGGGTGTTCTCGTAAAATATAAAAACGGCGCAATGCTGACCTATTCTCTCAACGCCTACATGCCTTACGAAGGCTACCGTGTAGCATTCAACGGCTCTAAGGGCAGAATGGAGCTCACCGTTATTGACAAGCCCGTATTCAATGAAGACGGCGTTATGGACTCCAAAACAAGAGAAAAGTCCCTTCGTGTATTCCCCATGTTTGGACAGGCGTATGATGTAGAAGTTGAAGAAGGTGTCGGCGGACACGGCGGCGGCGACCCGGTTATCCAGAATGACCTGTTCGGCGTTCCGACAGAAGACAGATTCCACCGCGCTGCAAACCATGTAGATGGTGCTATGTCCATCCTCACAGGCGTTGCTGCGAACAAATCTATTGCGACCGGTCTTCCCGTTGATGTAGATTCTCTCGTAAAATTCTAAAGTAAAGCACACCAAAAGGCAAGGAAAAGTATTCCTTGCCTTTTTTGTTAAAAAATGCTTTTGGCGTTGACTTTTTGCAGCTTCTGTGATAGAATATGAAAAGTTTAAACTAGGGAGGCTTTCCATGTTTTACATTGCACAAGGGCTTGGTGTCATTGCCCTGATTATCGCCATTATATCTTTTCAACAAAACGAACAGAAGCGCATCGTAAGCCTGCAAATGGTTTCTTCGGTGTTTTTCTGTGTACATTTTTGTATGCTTGGCGCAACGCTTGGCGGCGTATTAAACGGCATCGGTATTCTCCGTGCCGCCATTTTTCGAAACCGTGATAAAGCATGGGCATCTCATATTGGCTGGTTTTACCTGTTTTGTATACTATTTTTTGTCGCAGGCATTTTTTTCTGGGACGGACCGATAAGCCTTCTCCCCATCGTATCTATGATTTTAACCACCATTGCATTCTGGGTAAAAAACCCGCGTATTGTGCGCGCCGTTTCTGCCCCGGCTTCGCCCCTTTGGTTTATTTACAACTGGCAGTACGCATCCTATCCCGGTATGATTACGGAAACCTTTGTTTTCAGTTCTATCCTCGTAGCCTTCTTTCGTTTTGACCTTCTTCCGCTTTTGCGGAAGAAGAAATAATCTCCGCGAAAAACATAGAAAAAGCGAGGCTTTGCACGTCTATTGCAAAGCCTCGCCTTATTTTTATTCAAAACCCTTACTTTTTAGAAATTGATAGCTTTCTTTAATGCACACAAACGGTTCATCATCACATTCATCTTGCTCTACAAGTGCACAAGGCACATCTACCGCTTCACAAGCCGCGATAATTTCATCCCATTCGAGATTCCCTTCTCCCACCTTGGCATAACAAGGCGTGTTACCCACAATCTTCAGGTCTTTAAAATGTACGCACGCAATTTTGTTGCCGTGCCTTCTTATAAATTTTGCCGGGTCTATCCCTGCGCATGCAAGCCAGTAAACATCCAGGATGAATTTAAAATTATCACTTGCCATTTCCTTATACAGGATATCAAATACATACTCTCCGTCCGTTTTGGCAAATTCATACGCATGATTGTGATAGCCAAAAACCAAACCGTTTTTCTTTAATTCCGCAACAACCGGTCTGAAATCCTCTGCAAATTTTGCAATATCCTCTCTTTTTGCGCTAAATTCAGGCATGCGCCCGATTCCGCAAATTTTGGCACCAATTGTTTTATGGAATTCGATTTCTGCATCTAAATTTTCAAGATAGTTCTTCGGGGCTCTGTGTGTACAAACAACCGAGAGTCCGTATTTGTCAAGAACATTTTTAATATCTTTCGCTTCAAAGTTTCCAATTCCCGAAAGCTGTATAAGCTTATATCCGATTTCACTTACCTTTTTGCAGGAAGCATCGAAATCTTCCAGTGTTTGACAAAAATCCCGAATTGTATAATACTGCATGCCTATTCGCTTATCCATCATCTTGCCTCCTTAATATGTTCCGCTTGTATCGGTCACGCGCTGCTTTACGTTGCTTTTATCCACCTTGGATGCATTGATTTTTTCCTTCAAAAGTGTATAAAATGCTTCATGCGGGAAATTCTTTACATCTACAGTTTCTCCCGTCCATGCAGAATAGTGAATGGAATTGGATATGGTAAGCCCGCGAATTCCTTCCGCGCCCGGTGCCAAAAGCTCCGTTTTATTGAGAATTGCATTTGCAAAATCTTTAAATATGCCGATATGCTGTTCCCCGACCCCTGCTACAGGCACTTCGCATTTCCAGCATTCCGGTCTTGCAAACGGTTTTGTGTTCGTCTTGTTATGTTCACGTTCGGAAATCACATTTCTATCAAATAAGAAGGTTCCGTTTTCTACTACGATTCTTCCCATATCACAGGCAATTTCCAGCCGGTTTGTCCCCGGTGCTTCGCCCGTAGAGGTGATATATGTCCCCGTTGTTCCGTTTTCATATGCAAAAAAGGCTGTCACATCATCTTCTACTTCTATGTCGTAATACTTCCCAAAGGAAGCGAATGCCGTTATTTTATCGGGCATGCCAAACATCCACTGCCACAGGTCCAGCTGATGGGGATTTTGATTAATAAGCGCACCGCCGCCCTCTGTTTTCCATGTAGAACGCCAGCTTCCGCTGTCATGATACGCCTGCGGTCTGTACCAATTGGTAATTACCCAGGATATTCTCTTAATATGCCCGAGCTCGCCGGACTGTACCATATCACGGATTTTGCGATACATCGGATTTGTCCGCTGGTTATACATGATACCAAAAAGCTTATCCGTTTTTTCTGCCGCAGCATTCATTTCAATGACCTGCTTTGTATATACACCTGCAGGTTTTTCTGTAATAACATGAAGCCCGTGTTCAAAAGCTTCCATCACAAGTCTTGGGTGGTCATAATGCGGAACGGCGATAATAACCGCATCGCAAAGTCCACTTTCAAAAAGCTCTGTTGCATCCTTAAATACTTTTATTGACGGATATTTCTCTTCCGCTGCCTTAATTCTTGCCTCTGCAATATCGCATATTGCGGAAAGTTCCATGCTCGGTACTTGCCCTTCAAAGACAACCTGACAATGATCCGACCCCATATTCCCAAAACCAACAACGCCAAGTCTAACCTTACTCATTTTTCTCCTCCTATATGATTTACTATATTTTCCAGTGCATGAAAAGCTACGGTAAAGGTGCCTTCCCCGCTTTTAGGAAGCGAGAGCATGCTGTCATCCAGCTCGAGTGCTTCCAGTCCCTCAAAGCTTCCAAGGTGCGGCTCCAGGCTAATAAAGCCGTCATATCCGTTTTCTATAAGGCTTTGCAGGATGTATGGAATTTCTCCATCCCCTACGCCCGCGGGTACAACCTTTCCGCTTTCCTTTTCCGCATCTTTGATGTGCATATACGCCACATACGGTCCAAGGCTTTCAAAGGCTTCCCTTGCCGATTCTCCGCATTGTACAAAGTTTGCCGGGTCAAACACCGCTTTAAAATTATCACCAAAAAATTCCTGCATTAAATCAAGGCAGCGTTCTTTCACATCCCCGTAGACATCCTTTTCATTTTCATGTAAAAGAATAACGTCATTTTCCTTTGCGTAGGAAATAAGGCGTTTTAAGCGTTTGAATACTTCTGTACGTGCTGTCGCATCCCAATTTTCTTTGTCATTATAAAAACTGAATATGCGTATATATTTTGTCCCCAGCATTTTCGCAGTTTTCACAACACGTTTAAACGTTTCAAAATGCTCTTCGAAATCATCCGTAATTTTGATTTTCCCCACAGGCGAACCAATGGATGAGGCTTTAATGCCAAACTTCTCCATGTCTTTTTTAAGTGCCAGCACCTCATCATCATTTAATACGGAAATATTTTTCCCGTTTATACCGCGAGGCTCAAAATACGAAATACCAAGCTTCCTAAGCACTTCAAATTGTGTTTGAACATCGCTTGCAATTTCATCTGAAAATCCGCTTATTTTTTGCATCTATCAAATCACCGCCATTTGTACAAACTTTATATTGACATTTGCCTTCTATGTGATATAATTATAATATAAATCCTGATTTTTCGAAATAGTCTATTTTATTGAATTCTGCTCATTTTTGTAAAATTTTAAGGAGGAGCATAAATGCGCGCTTACGTCACAGACAAAATAATTTATTACTGCAACAGGTCTGTGGGGCGTTCTACGCCGCTTTCGGAGGACACCTTATATTATTATGAACTTACTTTTGTTTTAAACGGAAGTTTGGTATATTATGTCAACGGCAAAAAGGTAATTGTTGAAACCGGAGATTCTATTTTTTTAAGACCAAATGATATTCGCAGCCGCGAGCAAAGCAAAACGCCTGTCCATTATGTAAGCTTTAATTTTTTTGCTGATTTTGCGGACAGCTTTCCTTTTGAACAAATCTGCAAAAAATGCGTTAACGAAGATATAAAAAGACTCATTTCCGTATATCACCCAAACCATCTTTCTGACAAATTTCATGACAAAGAAAAATGTCAGAATATTTTGAATTACATACTACTTGAGTTGTATGATATGCAAAGATTGAAATGTAAAAACGAACATATTATGAAAATGATAAAATTTATTGATGAACACATCACCGAACGCTTATCGCTTAAAGATATTGCCGAATATTTTCATCTTTCAAAAGAATACACTTCCTATATTTTTAAAAGAGAAACCGGCAAACAGCTTGTTTCCTATATAAACGAGCAAAAAGCGCTGCTGGCGAAAAAGATAATTCAAAATGAGGAAATGACCCTTACCGAGCTTTCTTATTATCTGGGCTTTGAAAATTATGATTATTTCTCAAAAATCTTTAAAAAATACGTGGGGGTTTCCCCCTCTAAATTCAAAAAGAACAATTCCCTTGTTCGATAAGCTTGTCCAAAAAAAATAAAGCTATATCTTAGTATAGCTTTATTTTTTGTAATTACATTTGCTGAAGGTCTTGCCATGAAATTTCAGTTTTTTCTTTATTTTCAATCTGTTTACCCAGTTCCGGCGAAATTTCGTATCTTTTGCCGCAGCACGTTGTTTCAATATAATATTTTTTTGAATACTTAAAAAGCGGAATAAAATTCACGGTAAACTGCTTAAAGGATTTAATCGCCCTCCAACTTCCTGCCCGCTTACATTCCTTGCATTCCATGGTTTGAAAAAAATCAAGCTTTTGTGTTTTTACTTTTCTTCCGTATATTGTCATTTTCCAAGTTCCTTTCCTCGTTTATTTTTATCCAAGTTTATCAATTAACTTTTTAAACACCATTAGAAGCCCTTTAAAATCATATACCCCTATGCCGGCAAGAATAGCCCTGTACAGGTTATAAAGCGTAAAGATTACACTTAGGATATAGGCGAGCAAAATAGCAAGCTGCAGCACGAAAATCCGGCTTAGGAGATTTAACGAAAAGACAAACAGCAACGCAATCGTTGTGCATAGTCCTTTCACAAATCTTCCCCTGTACATTTCATAGGTGATATTTTCATTTTTTAAAAAATCCAACATACTTTTTCTCCTTTTTATATTTTGGTTATACTAATAATTTAGTATAGTTTTATTATAACAGTGTATTCTTAGTCTGTCAAGCGTTTTTAGAAATTTGATGGTATAATACCCATAAAAAGGAATGGATTTAGTATGGAAATGATTAAAAATAGAATTCGCGACTTACGCGAGGACTTGGATTTAAGACAAATTGATGTTGCCAGCGCTACCGGAATAGATCAGAAAACGCTTTCCAATTATGAAACAGGGAAAACAAATCCTGATAGCTATTCCGTTATAAGGCTCGCAGAATTTTTTGGCGTTACAACCGATTATTTGCTCGGCTATGCAAGCACAAACATACGAACGAATACAGATATTATAAATAAACTGAATAAAATTGAAAGGGAAATACAGGAAATCAAACGCCTTTTTAAAGGGTAACGGCATCAAAAATCCCCGCTCCGATCGGAGCGGGGATTTATATTTGTGCGTTTGTATTACCGCAGGGCTGCCTGGGCTGCCGCCAGGCGCGCTATCGGTACACGGAAGGGCGAGCAGGATACATAGGTCAGACCTACCTCATGACAGAACTCAACTGTGGACGGGTCGCCGCCGTGTTCACCGCAGATACCGAGCTTGATATCCGGGCGGGTTTCGCGGCCAAGAGAAGCCGCCATCTTTACAAGCTTACCAACGCCCTTCTGGTCAATCTTTGCAAACGGGTCGTTTTCGTAAATCTTTGTATCATAGTATGCATCCAGGAACTTGCCGGCATCGTCACGGGAGAAGCCGAAAGTCATCTGGGTGAGGTCGTTCGTACCGAAGGAGAAGAATTCTGCTTCCTTCGCAATTTCGTCTGCTGTAATGGCAGCACGGGGGATTTCAATCATAGTACCGACAGTATACGTAAGGTCAGCACCGGCTTCCTTGATAACAGCATCTGCTGTTTCTACAACAACCTTCTTAACAAATGCAAGCTCTTTAATTTCGCCTACAAGCGGAATCATGATTTCCGGAACAATCTTAATGTTCTTTTTCTTAGAAATATTGATAGCAGCCTTAATAACGGCACGTGTCTGCATTGCCGCAATTTCCGGATAGGTAACGGCAAGACGGCAACCGCGATGTCCCATCATGGGATTAAACTCATGGAGCGATGCGATGATGGCTTTAATTTCCTCAACGGTCTTGCCCTGTGTAGCCGCCAAAGCTTCAATATCCTTTTCTTCGGTGGGAACAAATTCATGAAGCGGGGGATCGAGGAAACGAATAGTAACGCCGTAGCCTTCCATAACGTCATACAGTTTTTCAAAGTCACCCTGCTGCATGGGTTCGAGCTTTGCAAGGGCTTTTTCTCTCTGTTCTTTTGTATCGGAGCAAATCATTTCGCGAATTGCCGCAATTCTTTCCCCTTCAAAGAACATGTGCTCTGTACGGCAAAGACCGATGCCTTCAGCCCCCAGTTCTCTTGCACGTGCTGCATCCTCGGGTGTATCTGCATTGGTGCGTACCTTCAGCACTCTGTATTTATCTGCCCATGCCATAATTCTGCCGAATTCGCCGCCGATAGAAGCATCGACTGTGGGGATAAGACCGTCATAAATGCAACCGGTAGAGCCGTCGATGGAAAGCTCGTCCCCTTCGTGGAAGGTCTTGCCGGCAAGCTCAAATTTCTTGTTTTCTTCATCCATATTAATAGCACTGCAACCGGATACACAGCAAGTACCCATGCCACGGGCAACAACAGCTGCGTGCGAAGTCATACCGCCGCGAACGGTGAGAATGCCCTGCGAAGCCTTCATGCCTTCAATGTCCTCAGGAGAGGTTTCCAGACGAACAAGCACAACCTTTTCGCCTCTGTCTGCCCATGCCTTTGCATCGTCTGCAGTAAAGACAACCTTACCGCAGGCGGCACCGGGAGATGCTGCGAGTGCGCGACCGATAGGCTCTACCTTTTGAAGTGCCGCACGGTCAAACTGCGGATGCAGAAGTGTATCGAGGTTTCTCGGGTCAATCATTAAAACGGCTTCCTTTTCGGAAATCATGCCCTCATCCACAAGGTCACAGGCAATTTTCAGAGCCGCCGCTGCAGTTCTTTTCCCGTTTCTTGTCTGCAGCATGTAGAGCTTTTTATCCTCAATGGTAAACTCCATATCCTGCATATCTCTGTAGTGGTTTTCCAAAATGCCGCAAATCTTTGTAAATTCATCGTAAACTTCCGGCATTACTTCTTTCAGCTGGTCAATCTTCTGGGGTGTTCTTACACCTGCAACAACGTCCTCACCCTGTGCGTTCATGAGAAACTCACCGAAAAGCTTCTTTTCGCCTGTTGCGGGGTTACGGGTAAAGGCAACGCCTGTACCCGAGGTTTCGCCCATGTTACCGAATGCCATCATCTGTACGTTTACAGCCGTACCCCAATCATAGGGAATATCATTGTCACGACGGTAAATGTTGGCACGGGGGTTGTCCCAGGAACGGAAAACGGCTTGAATAGCACCCATAAGCTGTTCCTTCGGGTCAGTCGGGAAATCGGTGCCGATTTTAGCCTTATATTCAGCTTTGAACTGGCTTGCCAATTCCTTAAGGTCATCTGCAGTCAAATCTACGTCCTGCTCAATGCCCTTCTTTTCCTTCATTTCATCAATCAGCTGTTCAAAATATTTCTTGCCGACTTCCATAACAACGTCGGAATACATCTGAATAAAACGACGATAGCAGTCCCAAGCCCAGCGGGGGTTGCCGCTCTTTGCGGACAGGGCTTCTACCACCTGTTCATTTAAACCAAGATTCAAAATGGTGTCCATCATGCCGGGCATGGAAGCGCGGGCACCGGAACGAACGGAAACGAGGAGCGGATTTTCCATATCCCCGAATTTTTTACCGGTAACCTCCTCCATTTTGCCGATATACTCCATGATTTCAGCCTGAATATCCTCATGTATACGCTTGCCGTCTTCATAATACCGCGTGCAAGCCTCCGTTGTTACGGTAAAGCCCTGCGGAACCGGCATGCCGAGTTTTGTCATTTCTGCAAGATTGGCACCCTTTCCACCCAAAAGATTGCGCATGCTTGCATCGCCTTCGCTGAACAAATATACATATTTATTCGCCATATAAATTCTCCTTCCAAAAATATTTTATTTCCTATTTACATATATTTCCTTAATAGGTATTCGAGAAAGTTTACGAAAATCCTTCTTTTTTTTTACGAACTTCGATATTTTTTTCTGCAAGGAGTCAGTTTTATGTATTTTCGCATTACAAAATTCATTTTTTTACATGCCGGTTTGCTGTTTATTTCCATTTTTTCCTTTTTTACCTCTTCTGCCCGTCTTTTTTGGCTGACCTATTTTTTTGCAGTGCTTCACGAAGGCTTTCATTATGCCGCTGCGCGCATATTGCATGTACCGGTCAGCCGTATCACTCTTCTTCCCTACGGTTGCCAACTTCGTCTTGTGCATGCTGATTTCGCTTCGGAAGCCAAAATTGCCGCCGCAGGACCTTTGGGAAGCTTTCTTTTATTTCTTTTATTCCGGGGAAGTCAAATCGGCAGCATCAATTTAATGCTTTGTCTTTTCAATCTATTGCCCGCTCTCCCCCTAGACGGCGGCAGAGTATTTAGACTTATCCTTTGGCGCATCCGAGGCTTTTTTTTCGGCAATCGTATACTTCGCCGCGCAGGGCAATGCATCGGCACCTGTCTTCTCCTCTTTTCTGTTTTCTGCTTTTCTCTGCCCGCAGGCTATATAGGTGCCATGCTTCTTTGCCATGCACGCGATGTGTCCGCTTCTCCCCCGTTTTGGCAAAAAAAGACCGCCCGTACACGAGCTGTAAAGCTTTTTTACGCTCGAAGTACAGACAGTCTTTTGCACCTGTCACATTTTTATTCGCCCTTTTACCATGCGCTTTTCTACATACCCGACAGAAAATGTCTGCTTACGGAAAGCGCGGTCACCTTTCATCTTTCGCAAAATGCCGCCGCCTGCGTTTCTGACATTTTATAATTGATTTTTACGGGAAAGATTTCTCCATGCCCGCGGGGACATTCCCCGATATCGCCGGAACAAATCCCCGAAATAGTTGCTGCCGGAAAAACCGCTTTGCAAGGCAATTTCCGTAATGGAAAGGTCCGAATTTTCCAGTAGATTTTCCGCTGAACGAAGCCGCATGCTGTGAATATACTCGATAGGCGAAAATCCTGTTACTTTTTTGAACTGTCTGCAAAAATGCGAACGACTCAAAAATGCTCGTTCTGCAAGTTTTTCCACAGTCAGTTCTTCCGAGAAATTATCGTTTATATAGCGAACAATCTCTAAAATCTGCCGTGTTGCCGCATCTGTAACCTCAACCTTCGTAGCGGCAAACTTAGCAATTTCCATAACAAGGCATGTAAATTGTGCCACAAGAAGCGGCGTACGGCCGTTTTCATCAAATTCATGCTGCATGCGCCGCAAAAGCATCTCGATATATTGGCGGCTTTGCGCTGGGGTGTGCGTAACGACCTTTGCAAAACAGGTATCCACTGTTTCTCTGAGCATCGGGGGTAAATCCTCGTAGTCAAAATTTAGTAAAATCCGTTCAAAATTTTTGCCATTGGTTTTATGCAGTACGTATCCTGAAATGAGCGCAAAATCCCCCGGGAGCAACGGGTACACATTATCCTCAATGAAGTAGCTCTTTTCCCCGCTCACCAAGTAATATATTTCATAGCATTTATGGGCATGATGGCGATGCATGCCCGATTCCTTTTTTTGAATTCTTGCGCCTGTTTCAAGTCGTAAGCTCTGCATATCTGTTTCCCCTATTTCAAATAATTATACAGCATCACTGCCGCTTCTGCGCGCGTAATTTCCCGCTGCGGTGCAAAGAAGCCGTTTCCGTCCCCTTTTATGATACCAAGACCTTTGGCAATCGATACATAGCCGTAAAGGGATGGCGTAATAGCAGCTGCGTCGGAAAAATCGCAGTAAAATATGCCGGTAATGCTTGCAAAATCCGCATATCCCATGCCGCGAAGCAGGTATGCCGTTGCCAATTCTCGTGTAAGCGGTGCATCCGGTGCCTCTTCTTCTTTCGGCAAAATGCCGTTTCTATGGGCATAGGCATAAATTTTTTCCATATCTGCCCTTCCGTCATACAAAGGATAATACTCCATAACGCAGCTCGATAAAAGGCCTACAAATTCTGCCTGGGTAATTACTGCATCCGGTTTAAATTCTGTATCTCCCAGTCTTGCGCCTACGGTGGCAAGCGCTAAAATCGCCTCCTCCGCATAGTGCCCCGAAATATCGGTATACGGTGCGTTGCTTGTTTCTGCGTGCGCTGTACCGCTGTAAGAAAGAAATGCGCCGTCAAATGCACCAATATACGCAAAGCTATCCCGCTCGGTTACGTATACGGGCACAGCGTTTTCTTTTTCTGCATAATAATATAGCTTTGGTGCTTCCTTGGAAAACAGAATGTCATATGCCGCCGCACTCGAGAGCATCCCTTCCGGTGACGGGAACTGTACCTTGCGATTCCAGTTTAGACGGTACTGTGAAATTTTTCCATGACTTTTCTGCACAGTTATGGATACACCGTTTCCGCTTACAGGGTACCCGTTCTCTTTTCTCGCTGCCGTAATATAAATTGCTTCTTTTTCATCCCTGATTTCCGTTTCTCCAAGGGATGCGGCGTATTCCGAAAGGTTTTTCGAAGCATAGCTTTCATACACAGATTTTGCCGTGTCTATACCCGCATACGCGGTATTCTCCATTTTATCGCTTGCATAGAAATATAAAATTTCACCACTTACGCCGTCAAGCTCTCCATACACCCGCGCTTTTGTTTCCGCATTTTGCGCTCGTAGGCTTATATGTAAAATATATTGTCCCGCATCGGTTTTATAGGCGTTTCCGCTTTCCAAAACCAAATCGGCAGGCATGTAGAATTCTTCCGTATTCTTCAGTTTTTCTGCCGCTTCCTCGTAGCTTAAAAGCCCTGCCGCCTCTTCCACCGCCTGCACTTCCTGCGGCGTAAGCTGTATATTCCCTCCCGCAGCCGTATTTGAAGCCGCCATATCCTTGCTGGCTTCCATTCGTACCTCTTCTCCGGAAAAGTTCGGGCTGTATCCCTCGCCCGTCACAGCATGCAGCATATTATTCGATTTCCCAGGCGTATAGACAAGCGCTGCCTTTTCACCAAAAATCACATATTCTGCCTGCATATATCCGTTTTTCATGAAAGCCGTACGCACGGCATCCGCATCCATAACATCGGTCAAAGCCGGAAATACCGTCCCCTCCGTATGGGTAATCCGGTAGTTTTCCACTTTGCCGGTTTGGCTGTTTATCTGTAAGGTTGCCGCATTATTATATACCGAAAGCCCACCTACGCGGCGCTGCATTTGCACAGTATATCTTTCCCCGTAAAGCGTGGCGGTTGCACCTTCTCCGTATTCTCCGGAAAGCGCCGGATTTACCTTTTCAGCATACGCATAAGCCGATGCGATTGCCGCCTCTGCACTTATCTTCGGTAAAATTTTTCCGGCTCTGTGCTTATTCTCTGCAAATTTATAGGTATACACCTCGTCAATAATGCCGCTTTCGCGCATGCTCACATTTACGGATGCAGACTTTTCTGCATCATTTGGCGTTTGCCATGAAAAGGACCATCCGCGCGTGCCGCCATATAGGTTTTCACTCCCTGTAAACTCTGTACATTCTGCCGGAATTTCCACCCGCTGTCGCACAAGCATTATTGCCGACGCCATATCCGTACTGTCCGCCGCGTGTACGCCGAAATTGCCAAAAAGAAGTAGTACTGCCAGTAAAATAGATAATTTTTTCATACGTCTGTCCTCGCTTTCGCTTTTTTAAATTAGACGCAATTCTTATGCAAATTGTTCCTGTTTTCTTCAATTTTCCTGTTTCTTTTAGTATAGCATACAGCGCCAAAAAAGTCAAACTTTCCTTGCAAATCTCACAAAAACAAAGAGGACTGCATGATTGCAGCCCTCTTTGTTTTTATTCTTCGTTTTCTACTTCTTCCGCTTCGACTGTCTCTTCTTCCACTTCTTCGACAATCTCTTCAAAAACGGCTTCGTCTTCCGCCCCCGGCAATTCTTCCGGTTCGCCTTCTTCTAAGCCTTCCGCCTCTTCGTCCACGTCCTCTTCTTCGTCATAAATTGGAATGGGATTTCCTTCTTCGTCTACAAAATAGGCATCCGGAATGACTTCCTTCTTTTTCCGTGCCACCAAAATCAATGCAATAAGAAGTCCTAAAATTACAATGCCCATGCCTAAAATTACAGGATTTAACATCGTCACTTCAAAGTATACCTCTTTGTCGGGTGCATCTGCAGAAGCCGTCCAAGTAAGGCTCTGCCCGAAAAGACCCTTGCTGTCCGCATTGCTCTTAGAGAAGCTAAGGGGGAACTTAAAGGTTATGCTTGCAGATGCATCGGCAATTTTATCTTTCACGCTCTGCTCTGCCGCATCATATTCTGCTTTATACATGTCACCGCCGTAAACGCTGATTTTACCGGATGCGGTATATTTCGTGCCCAAAAGCGTGCGCTGCTCTTCCAGCTTCACACCATACCCTGTATCATCCTGCATAAGGGGTGTAACCCTAAGGAAGTTAATCAGCGTAAAGGAATTAAGTGCATCCGCAAGGCTTTTATACCGCATGCGAAGACGCGTACCGACTACACTTCCGTCTTCCGGCAATGCTGCACCTTCCGCGATTTCGTTTCCTGCTGCATCAACACGCGTCATTTCCAGTCTTTCGCCTTTTTCCGCCATGCCATACATAGACGAATACATTTCAATTGTTTCGGGTGTAAACGCTTCTACCAACTCATCCGGATTTGCAACCCCTGCCTGTTCGTACATTTCACGGCTTGCCAGAAGCGTGGATGTAACCTCCACACCGCCGCTCGTATTAAAGTCCAGCGTTGTATCTGACTTGTAGCAGCCGCCAAGCATGGTAACCAGCATCAGCACCGCTAAAATTCCTGCTGTTTTTTTCATTTTAAACTCCTCCTATATTTTAATAGGATAATTATACCAGTATTCGTTTTCGCTTGCAAGTCTTTTTTAAAATTCTTTTTTGTTTTTACAAATTGTACACATTTCACACACATGTACCCTGCCGGAAAAAACCTTCATTACTGTTTCTAAAAGTCTTGTGTTTTGCAAATTTTCTATTTGATGAAACGTAATTTCCTCCGGCGACAGCGTAATCAGCGTACTGAGAAGCCTGTCATCCTCTGTAAGTGCATACACGCTGCCTGCTGCAAACGTTTCTTCAAACATTGGATGCAGTTCTTCTCCTTCAGCATTTAAAAGGCAATAACTTCCGTCTGCCTGCGCCACCACGTGCAGTGCCGTTTCCCTTGGGGCTTGCGTATTTACAAAAAGCTTTAAAAGCGTAATAAACTCCTCATATTCCCGTTCGGCAAGATATACATCCACCGCCGCCGTTGCCGCTTTTTTCAGAAGTGCTGTGTATTCCTTGAGTCGAAAATTAACAAACCCTTCCAAAGAAAGTCTTTCTGAACTTGCCAAAAAGGAATATAAACGGTTTTCAATATAATGCGCACGTTGTGCCGGCGGCGTTTTTTGTACGGCAAGCCTTGCGGAATGCAGAATTTTCTGTCGTTCTCCCGGCAAAAAGTACGGATATGCCGCCTCTATATACGCTGACAGGCTTTGTTCTTCATACTCCTGTGTTATCATATCTGCAAGTTCAAATGCCAAAAGATGCTTCAGCCGCTTCATATCCTCTTCCGAAGCGGCTGTAAAAGTAATTCCGTCCGTTTCATTCTCCACTTCTACACCGCAGACGCAGGGTATACTTTTTCGCGGAATTGCACCCCGGACCTTTAACCTGTGCTGCATATTTTCTCCCCTTCCCACGCTCGCCGCCTATTTTTTTATTACAAGCGGTATCACCGAGCCTATGTCTATGGGTATAGGAATGCTTCCTTCTTGAATTTTTATGCCCCTTTTTTGCAAAAATTCAAAAATTTCCAAATAAGACGGATGCGCACAAAGCGCTCCGGTTACATAAATCGTATCGTCATTTAGTTTGCCCGCCGCACCGCCAAGAAATCCGTATGAAAATCCGGAAAGCGTAATCCCCCCGGGTGCAATCTCCAAAACAGAAAAGCCTGCCGATATTGCCGCATGCGCGATTCCCTTATCTGCCGTGATAAGCGACTGTGCATCCACCGGAAGCACCGCACATTTCGCATATCCCTGCCGCACAGCAATGACTCTTATAGCATGTTCCTTAAAAAAACGAAGGGCAACGGGATCCGTTACATCCGGATTATGAAAGGCAACATTCCCTACTCTCGCTATATTATATGCCGCATCCTGCGGGTAGGTACTACCGATATGCGTTTCTCCGCAAAGGATTTCAAAGCCATACGGCGAGAGTGTCCGACAATAAAAATCATATACCTCGGGTGCCGCCAGTATATATTTCCCGTCCAGATGGCAAAGCTGTAAATCCGCATGTCGCTGCATCGACTGTGGCAACGGGCAAACAGGTGGCGGTGCTATACAAAAAACATCTTGAACGGGTAATGGCGAAATCGCCACCGAAACACGTCCCTGCGGCAAATTTGGCACTCTTACGATTTCTGTTTTCTCTATCACCCTTTCTCCCCCTTCTTCATAAAATACTACTGTACAGCCGCGGCTGTTTATATATAAGGGGGCTTTGCATGGCACAACTGTCATGCGAAGCCCCTGTGTGTTTTTTTATTAAAGAGATGCAAATGCATTTTGGGATAAATCGCCCCGCTCCCCTGCCCGATACGCGTAGTACCCTGCACAGGAAATCATAGCGCCGTTGTCGGTACAGAGCGAAAGCGGCGGCATGTACATCTCTATACCCGCTTCCCCTGCCGCCTTCAAAAGCGTGTTCCTAAGACAAGCATTTGCGGCAACACCACCTGCCAGCGCAATTTTTCGAATACCTCGCTTTTTTGCTGCTTCAATTGTGACCATTGTTAATACATCTACAATTGCCGTCTGAAACGAGGCAGCCACATCTTCTCTACAAATTGTTTCCCCTTTTTGCTCGGCTTTATGCACATAATTAATAACGGCGGTTTTAACACCGCTGAAACTAAAATCCATGCCATGAATGGGACGCGGAAACGGAATACAAGGCTTTCCCGCTTCTGCACAGCGGCTAACTGCGGGTCCGCCCGGATATCCAAGTCCTAAAACGCGTGCCACTTTGTCAAATGCCTCGCCCGCTGCATCGTCCATAGTTGCACCTAAAACGGTGAACTGATTGTAATCCGTAACTTCTACTACGTGGCTATGCCCACCGGAAGCTACAAGACAAATAAACGGCGGCTTGAGCGTTTTGTCCGCAATATAATTGGCTGCAATATGCCCGTGCAGATGGTTTACGGGAACAAGCGGCTTTCCAAGCGCATAGGCAAATCCCTTTGCCGCCGAAAGACCTACAAGCAGTGCCCCGATAAGTCCCGGGCGGACGGTTACTGCCACTGCATCCAGTTCTTCTTTTTTAATGCCCGCTTTCCCAATCGCTTCCTCTATTACTTGCGTTACAGACAGAATATGATTTCTCGAAGCAATTTCCGGCACAACGCCACCGTATTTTTTATGTATGTCCGCCTGCGAATATACAACATCGCTCAAAATATCCCGCCCATCACGGGAAACGGAGGCGGCTGTTTCATCGCAGGAGGATTCAATCCCTAAAATATATGCCATGTTTTTCCTCTTTTCCTATCATTTATATATACTATACCAGATATTTTTAAAAATTACAAGATATAAATTATTACATTTTTGTTTTTGTTTTTTTACACCAAAAACCCATTATTTTCGGTGCTTTCCGTATTTTTATTCTGTAATATTTTTCTTGTTTATTAAATAAATTGTTAAAAAAGTTTGACAAAATGAAATAATTATGTTATACTATTCATCGTGAAATGAAAAAGACTTTGGTTTTCATTTTCAAAAAAGAAAGGATTTAGTATGAAAAAGAAAACAGCCGCGGCACTTACTGCCGCTACCATATTACTCACATCTGCCGCCGCTTACGCGGATACAGGCATAATTACCGCAAGCGTTTTAAATGTTCGCGAAACCCCGTCAAGCCATGTTATCGGTCAGCTTTCCTACGGGCAGAACGTTACAATTGTAGGCTACGATAACGGTTGGTGCCAAATTCAATACGGGGATAAAATCGGCTATATCTATGGCAATTATGTAAGCATAACGCTCGAAGAAAAGGCACAGGAAGAAACGGCTGTCAATGCATCTTCTTCTCTTTCTGCCGGACAGAGCGTTGTGGAATACGCAAAAACATTCATTGGCGTTCCCTATGTATATGGCGGTTCTTCGCCTTACGGATTTGATTGCAGCGGTTTTGTTAAATACGTTTATGCAAACTTCGGCGTCTCCCTGCCGCGTACTTCTTACTCGCAGATGAACAGCGGCTACGCCGTCAGCATTTCCGATATGCAGCCCGGTGACATTCTTGTTTTCCGCGGCGGCGGGCATGTAGGGATTTACGTCGGGGATAACACGTACATTCATGCCCCCAATTCCGGTCGAACGGTTTCCATTGACCCCCTTGACCGCAGCATAGCAGCCGTTCGTCGTGTTTTTTAAGAATATTTGACATACAGAGGAAAATGTGTTATACTAAAAATGTTCTACCAGTCAGACACAAACGTGTCAACGCACGGAGGTTTTGTATGTTTAAAAAAATTGCCGTATTCGCGGCTGTATTTTCCGCATCCATCCTTATGTTTGCCATCACAGCTTCGGCTGATACCACAGGCTTTGCCGCCGGTGACGTCATTAACGTCCGTCAGGTGCCGGCAATGGATGCAAAAATTTTAGGCGAGTTATATCTTGCCGACCCTGTTCCTGTCATTACCACAGAGGGCTCTTGGTGCAAGGTTCGTATCAATGATGCAGTTGGATATGTGCATAAGGATTTAATTGTATTCGACCGCAGTCTTGTTCCCGAACCGGCTCCGGTTGTAGTACAACGCTCGACTTCTTCGTCCACCACTTCTTCATCGAGCAGTAGTTCCGGTAGTTCGAGCCGCACTTCCACTTCCTCGTCTTATACCCAGAGCGTTCCTGCATCCGCTCCCTCCGGATCTTCCATGGGCTCGCAAATTGTGTCCTATGCCAAGAATTTTATTGGTGTTCCGTATGTTTGGGGCGGTACAAGTCCTTCGGGTTTTGACTGCAGCGGATTTGTACAGTATGTGTACAGACATTTCGGCGTTTACCTGCCGCGAACGACCTACTCACAGGTAGCCATGGGACGTTCCGTTTCCCGCTCCGAGCTTGTACCCGGTGACCTTGTATTCTTCCGGAGCGCAGGACATGTCGGCATATATGTCGGAAATGAAACCTATATTCATGCCCCGCAAACAGGACGAACCATCAGCATTGACAGTATGGCAAGTCGTTCCTTGTATGCTGCAAGACGCATATTCTAACTACTTTTATATATACGAAAGATAAAAAGAGCCTCATAATACGCGAGGCTCTTTATGTTTTTCATATTTGTCTAATACGAAGTGCGTATAGCACCATCCCTGCCCCTTTTAGACAAGCTTTTTATATATCAAATCAATCCCTATAATAATTTTTCAAAAAAGAGAAACTTTTTCTTGACATTCCCTCTAAACCGTGCTATAATAGAAAAAGTCATGGGGGTATAGCTCAGCTGGGAGAGCGCTTGAATGGCATTCAAGAGGTCAGCGGTTCGATCCCGCTTATCTCCACCATTGCCCGCGATAAGCGGGCGTTTTACTACAAATCATATAGGGGTATAGTTCAGCTGGTAGAGCAACGGTCTCCAAAACCGTGTGTCGAGGGTTCGAATCCTTCTGCCCCTGCCACTCATATCCACATAGGATAACAAAAAAGAACAGCCGCGATGCTGTTCTTTTTGTTATTTCCAAATTCTTTGCATTAGTTCACTTTTTAAAAACAATGTATTCTTTTCTGTTGCTTTTATGGGATGAAGCTTTTCCCTTTTTACAAGGTCATTGATGTTTTGTCTGGAGCAGCCAAGCAGTTCTGCCGCCTCCGCGGCATTCACAACGCGATGAGCAACAAAGTCTTTGAAATCCGAAGCCGTAAGCGGTACCGGCGTACCACTGTCGTACAGTGCCAAATCCGGAATTGTCATATTCTCTTCCCAATATACCCCGTGGCCGCCCGGTTGCATACGCACCCGCAAAAACAATTCACTGTGCAAGGTCAGAAATGTTTTGAGGGCTTCATTTTCCGGAAAGAATGCTGTGACATCACACTTTTTAATAATACCGTCACGAAAAAACACAAGAAGCTGCATATGCTCCAGCGGCACTACATCTTCAATTCTTGTCGAAAATCTGTCTGTTATGGATTTTGGAAGCGCCGCTTCCTCTATCGGTTGCAGATAGTAATCGTCCTGCGCACATCGACCCTTCGAAAGCATTAACATTTCAAACTCATCGTAGAAAGACAGATTGTTTTCCCGAAGCACCTGCCCAAGATTTTGCCTGTCGGTAGGAACGATGCGTTGCTGTACCCAAATTTTGCTCCAATAGGCATTTACCGTTCGTATATTCTTTTTCGCGAACGAAGAAAGCAGCAGCGGTGTCTCCCATGGATCTGCATTTTCAGGCAGTTCAATATAGAAGGATTTTTCTTTTTCGTAATAGACCAAATATGCAAGGATTGCATTTTTATCAGATTCTGTTTTGATTGCAAAAATCTTCATAATAGCACCACCTGTTCCAAATCATCTCCCATATTTTATCCTGTAATATAGGCGAAATTACATTTCCGAGTCCTTCCATCAGTATCTCTTTATCCGTTTCCTTAAGCGGTCTAAGCTTAGGTAGCTTATCCTTCGGAATCAGATTTAAATTTTCTTTTGCGGAGCGCGAGCCTACGAAGCATTGCACCGGTTTATCTTCCATAACGTCATATTCTGCTATACTTTTCTCGTCCCTGCATCTGGAAAGCAGTGACAGCCCGTGGTCAAAAAGTGGTGCAATGCGTATGGTTTTCTTTTTGGAGTTTCTGAGAATTTCGATATTTGCGCCGTGCCGGTCCCGATTGAGAATCAAAAAATCCACAACCAGCATTTCATAAATATATCTTTCCCATCCTTGACGAATGCAAAATGTAAGCGGGCTTTCATCAGCATTTTTTTCCGATTCATAATAGACATCCAGCGCGATTTTATTCTCTCCTTTTGCCTTGAAGTCCTCCGAGGCACAAAGATGTGTTTCGAGCTTTTTTCCATCAATTGCAACCTCAGCATGTATCAATGTGTAATGCAAATGCTCTATGCCAAGTATAGTCAAAAGTCTATCCACAATAAGTTCGTTTACGCACTCATGCCCGACAATCCCCTCTATAGCATCATAATCGGACAATTTATAGTATACCTTTTTCTCCCCAATTTCAGAATAAGATTTTAGGAAAGACCCTGCTGTACCGGAAGAATTTCGAATTTTCGCCCATGATAAATATGTCATGTCCTGCTTTTCTGCAATATACTTTGTATACACGGTATCACCCCCCTTATCTTATTTTAGCAAATAACTTGACATATGTCAAGTTATTTTTTCTTATTTTATTTTCTCTGTATTTCCTCTTTAAACACATACGTATCGGAAATAGTATACTCCACCTCGATTTTCTCTTTATATATTGTAACCCTATTCACATACTGTTCCACAATTGCTTTACGGTTTTTAAGCGCCCCACCTTTCAGCATTTGTTTCGCTTTCCGAAATGCATCCCTTAACCGTTTCTCATCAACACACATATCTGCCAGCTGCCGCTCAGCCTCAAGTAGTGCCTGTTCTTGTTCCCTCTTGCTCTCCTCCAGTTCTCGGAGCTTTGACATGAGTGCTGCGGACCCTGTTTGAACCGCAAGGTTTACAATATTTGAAATCCCTTTGTCTGTCTCTGCAATCCTTTGCTTCATTTCCTTTGACGTAAGTATATATTCATGATTTCGCTTTTTGGCATATTCATTATACTGATCCAGAATATGCGGCAAAAGTGCCTCGTTAAATATTGTTTCCGACAATCGTTTTAGAATCAAATTCTCAATTTCATCTCTTTTTATTCCCGGATTTTTGCAAGACACCTTGCCATTTTTCTTTACACAACTATAGGATACATAAAGTGGGCTTCTCCTGGTTGCTTTCCTCGCATTCCCTGCATAGGTACTCCCACATTCCCCACACACGATTTTGCCCGAAAGCAAATATTCCTGCTTTGCCTTAAAAGATGCCGTTTTCTTCTTCCTTTCCGCCATTTTGGCTTGTACCTTTTGGAAATCCTCCTTGGAAATAATCGCCGGAACACCATTTTCTATCCGTATGATCTCTGAATCGTCCTTTGACTTATGCCTGTTGAATTTCCCGTCAGCGTCCGGGTGCACCGATTTATTATAAACGTATACGCCACTATACTTCTCATTCCGCAGTATTTCATATAACGAGTTTTTCCCGAATACACTCCCCCGCTTTGTTTTATACCCCCTGCAATTGAGTTCATTGATAATCTCGGTATATCCGGCGCCGTCAAGATAAAGTCTGAAAATTAGCTTCACCGCCTCCGCTTCATACGGATTGATTACGTATTTCATTGTTTCCTTATCAATGTCGTACCCAAGGCACGGAACTCCCCCTGTGAATCTGCAGGTAAGCGCATTTTCCCGCAGACCTTTCATAACCTCCCGCCGTAAATTCATGGAATAATATTCGTTATATCCTTCAATTACGCTTTGCAGTATAATTGATTCGGGACTGTCATCAAAAGTTTCAAGGACCGAAAGAAGCTTCACATTACATTTACCAAGTTCTTGTCTGTATATTGCAGAATCAGCCCTATTACGTGCAAACCGGTCAAGTTTATGTACAATTACAACATCAAATTTCCCCCGTTTTGCATCGTCTATCATTCGCAAAAATTCTGGCCTGTTGTCGGTCGTACCACTTATTCCTCGGTCAGCATATACTTTGTGCAGAGCATAGCCTTTCTGCTCTGCAAATCCACGTATGGCTCTGACCTGTGCCTCGATAGACTCTTCCCGTTGCCCGTCCGTTGAAAACCGAGCGTATGCGACAGCTCGCAAAATCCCAGCCATGCCCTGCACCTCCTTCCTTTACATCACATTCACTGTTTCAATCAAGCTGCTTTTTCTTTTTTATCAACGTTTTCTTCCGTTGCCAATATATCGTATATTGCTTCAAAAATAACTCTTAACGCATCCCCGGATAGAAGCAATTCTCTCGCGTCCATTTCAATCCCTCCTTGTATTAATTCAATAGTATGTAATTCAAATCTTATCCATTTCGTTTAACTAACATATAGCGGTTCTCCTGCAATGGTGCAACTTCATATGGAAGTTCCAGCATTTTCATCCTATTGTTAAACCACGTGTGTCCTACCTCCTGTCTCTGTTTTCCTCTGTTATCGGAATTGGATGCGCCTACAATAGATGTATATTTTCCTTTAAATTCAGAAACAAATTCTTTAAATTCATCTGCACGAAGAATTTTAATAGCATGGGTTTCCAACCAACTTGAAAGCTCCTGAACATTCATCTCCGAAGATTTCGGAAGCATACTGTCGCAAAGCACTTGTCCAAAGCATTCTAAAGCAATTTTTGAGCAATACCCACGTATTCCATACTTTGATATACATTCGATAAGTTCATTATAGTAGTGTATGTTATCTTGTAACACGCACTTTGTTAACCAATCAAAAGTATATCTATTCATATCAACAGATATAATATTTTCAAGCATTTTAGAAACAGCAGGATTTAACAGTTCCTGCATAAAACTATTTGGGCGCTCTTCTGCATTTACTGCGAGGCGCAGTGTTTCTATCGCCAAATATCTCAGCTGTCTCAAATGTTCCAATGTAGGTATTTTAAGATATAAAGAAAACGTATCCGTGACGTAGCATTTACGTCTTCGACCTACCATTTGAACGATAGAAACTGGATTTATATTCTCGATAACAACTGTCTTGACCTCCACATCCTTAATATTACATCCATTTTCGAACACCGAGGTTGTAATTAAGAATTTCTTATCGAATGCTTCTTTTTCCACCAATTTCCCAATAAACTTTGGATCCTTTGTTTTTGTTTCGGCATCCATGTATTCCGCATTAGAAAGCCTTTGTTGCAGCTGCTGTCCCCGTTCTTTTGTATTAACAAATATAATCGCCTTATTATCGTTTTCCATTAGCATACGTTCTATTTCTTCGTCATCAATATAGAAGTTCAATTTTATATGAGAAAAATCAGGGATTTGCTCGTATAAAATTGGAGTAGGTTTATTGCTGGCAAATTGTTCATCTAATAACAACGCTTGTTTTTCCCGCTCCGAAATATCTGCTATTCCCATGTATATTTTGTTATAATAGTTATCTTCTAACCAACGCTTATTCCATCTACTGGTGGCAAATGCGTTGCATTCCGAAAGGCAAATATATGGGAGCACTTCCTTAACTGTTGCGGTGATATAAATTCTGACTGCATTAGAGAATAATTTCGGTATTTGTCTTAAAAGCCAGCCATTATCTTTTGAAAATGTTGCATCTGATGTAAAATAATGTGCTTCATCAAAAATAACATAGGCAATTCCATCATCATCAATCATTCCATTTCTAATTTTAATTTTTAATTGCTGATATGTTAAAAATATAATATTACCAAAATCAGTCATCTGATGAAGCGCCTCATCGTTAAACCCCTCATATATTCCAAGCTTTTTGGCTATGCGTTTCTTGGTTGCAAGATCTAACGCAACTCTATTTGTAACAATAATAACTTTTCCTTTTTGAAATAACCGTGCAAGTGCTGCTATTAATTCAGAAAAAGTTGATTTCCCGGTCCCGGGTTGAGTTGCAACAATAACAGAACGATATTTATTAAATTGCGGCAGTTCATCAATTAAGACATCGCTTATAAATCCTTTCTCCAGCTTTCTCACTTCAACGTTTGATAAGACCTCCCTGCATTGTTCATGGGTTGTGATATCTTTTGGTTGAACTTTAAGTTCCTTTTCTTTTTGGTTCATAAATACGCTCCTTTATAAATTTGATAAAAATTAATTGCAATTAATTGAGATTTATTATATACTAAAAACCAATTCCAAGAAAGCCTCGAAAGAAATGTCTCAATGTTTGTTAATGTTGCACATAAAATATTTGTAAAGGAGATAAAAATGAACAAAAGAAATGAATCTTATAAGCTTAATTCGATATTTGAAAAATTTAAGGATTTTACGGGATATAAAGATAATTATTCTGCTTCAGGATTCGCCAGAAAAGTTCAAATCGCATTTAATAAATATAATCTAGGGGATTTTATTTCAATAATCAAGCAAAAAGATCCAATGAATCCGGCACATCATAAGCAGGCATATTTTTTTACAGAAGAGGAAAAAAATATAGTATCTCTGTTTATGTGCAGTTCTGCACCTAAATATGGCAAATCTAAAAAAGACTTCAACGAAGAAAAGCTGAATCCATTCTCATGGAAAAGCAATGGATGCAATTCAACACTGTCAGAACTTCAATGTTATATGGAGCATTTACTGAATTATATAAATGATAATCAAAAAGAACTATGTGTTGAGAGAACACTTCCATTTTCTTACGGTTCTAAGCCATACTATATTAATAAAATAGAGTTAGAAAATATAAATTATAAAATCCAACTGTCAGTAAGATTGAAAGAAATACTTGAAAGAATCATTACAGTTTTATATTATCAAGATGAATTTGATTCCGTAATATTTGAATATATGCTGACACGTTTAGAAGGTTTTGCAGACGAATTGGACATTATAAGCAGTACTACTAAAGGAAAATATCATAAACAAAGGCCAACGTACAACTCAGCAGATGTATCAATTGCAGCTTCATTGGGAGACGCTTTAGCCTATAGCAATTATCTCAAGCAAAACAAAAGTAAAGGTGATAAAAAGTTTTTAAACAATCATTACAAGAATTATTTGTTTGAAAAGAATAACAAAGATAAAATAGCCAAACCCAAACACAGTCTGTTAACCAGCTTTGATATTTCTCTACAAAAACCACACCTATCGAAAGATTATATGCATTATATTGACAAAACTATTGAGGGTATGGTAAAAGATTTTGTTAAGCTATATAACGATATAAATACAACAGATGAAACTAAGGAAAAATATTATAAATATTACGGAATTTGTCATGATCAGCAAAACCCAACTTATTATAGGCTTGAATCTATCTTGTTTAGGAATTATGTTTACCACAAAGTGGAAGAAGCTTCAGAAGCAGGAAACTATGATTTCAAAGAAATTGCGACTAAGATTAAAGATGAAATACATGAGATTTTAAAAAAATCCAAAGAGAAAACCAAGGAAATTATTCTTGAAGATACGTATCAAATTGCTTCTACCTTAGATGTACTTCTGTTTAAACCTTTTATTCGCTTTCATGATTTAGACGTTAAAGAATTAAAAGAAAGGGTTAACAATAATCCAATATATTAAATAATGTCACAATCATTATTTTTAGTTCTGATATTTTATGAGTTGTGACAAAATATTTTTTGTGACGTTTCATAATACACGGCAGAGCCTTGATGTGCTCTGCCGTGTATTATTTGTTAAACCTATTTCACTTTCCTATAAAACGTACTCGGTTTCATATCAAGCCGCCGCATTGCTTCTACGGCAGTGATTTCCCCTTTCCGCCATAGTGCGGTAACCGCCGCAAATTCCGGTCGTTCTATCGGCTTGCGGCCTTTATAAACACCGTTTTCTTTTGCTATGGCTATTCCTTCTCGCTGTCTTTGCAAAATATATTCTCTTTCAAGCTCCGCTACCGCTCCGAATATGGTCAGCATAAATTTACCCGTCGGCGTTGTCGTGTCAATGGCTTCCTTTTTAGATACAAACTCTACATTCTTCTCCGTCAGCTTTTCTACAAGGTCAAGGAGATCCCTCGTGTTTCTTGCAAAACGGCTTATGGATTCCACAATCACCGTATCTCCCTCTCGCACAAAGTTCATCATCTTTTGTAGCTCTGGCCGGTTTGTATTTTTGCCACTCATTCGGTCAACAAACACATTGTCAACTTCAAGCTCTCTCATAAGCACCTCCTGCCGAGCCGTGTTCTGCTCGGCAGTGCTGATGCGGATATATCCGATTTTCATTTTGCTCCTTTCTCCCATTAGGGTTGCCGCACTAAATGGCATATGTCAAAAAGCTTAATGCAACCCTAATGGCATACTTTTTCTCTCTGCCGTATGGGTGTACCCTAATGGGACAGTGCGATTTAAAAGTCCGCCAAGGCCATCACAAATCTGTGATAACAAAGCAAGACGAAAAAAGTCCGTCAAGGTTCTATCGGGTTATCTGTTATCCCAGATTTGCTCTTAGACCTTTACGGACTTTTAAACCACTTATCACTATAAGTACACTTTACCTTCAGGTGGTGAATCCGGTTTTATCGTCCGGATTTTCATTTCTATCCAAGCTATTATCTCTGTCGATATGCTTTCCGGCAGTTTTCTTGTCATGACTAATTTTCTTTTCAGGCTTATCGATTATTTGTGCATTCTTTAACAGTGCGTTAAATCGCATCAAGCCCTCTCTACCAAGTTTTATTAATAATGGCATAAAACATTCTCCTTTCCACCCTTTACGCAAAACAGTAAATGTATTCCTCAATTTCTTCCGGCGTAAATCCGTTCTGCAGTAAATCGTCAACCATTTCGGGCGCAAAGCCCTGATATGCGGCAACGGCTTTTAAATCCTCAACATATGCGTTTTGCTTGTCCTTTGGCATATAGCTCCACCAACGGCAATCATACAGGCTACTGTAATCCGCAAACTCAAAAGTATCCTTTAAAAGCTTGCCGTCAGGCAAATACCTTATAATATCGCCTGAGCGGACTTCTATCTCTTCAAAGTCTCCCCTTTTGATTTCAGCAAACAGCTTTGTATCCACAAGCGATTTATACAGGATTTCTTCTGTTGAAGCATAAACATATAGTTTGTATTTCGGCAAATGGACAAGCGACAGCGGACTGTCGCCGCGAATAAGCCATAGTGTGTCTGCACTGTCGAGAATGGTAAAAGCGAAGCTGCCGCTTACCTTTTCTGCCATAAACTTTACGCTTTCAATATTAAGGTGCTTTTTCTTTTCCAGAAGCTGCACGGCAACGAAGCTATCCGTTGCAACCTTTGTTTTCGGCAGATGGTATTGCAGCTGTAAATCCACATCGTTTATAAGAACACCGTTATGCGAAAGTGCAAAACGCAGGTTTTTGCAAGAACCTGCGAATGGATGATTGTTATAATTCTTCTTTTTGTCGCCTTGCGTTGCATGGCGGGTATGGCCGGTGACACAAACCACATTATCGGGATGCTTGAAATCCACCATATATGCCGACTTTGCTTCTTTATGTATCGTAAGCTTTCCTCCACTGTTATACGCAATTCCGGCGGCATCCTTTCCGCGGACTGTTGCGTTTTCGGCAAGCAGATTCGTAAGGTTACTTAGTCCTTCGATTTTTTTCCCGCTGTAATTATAAATCCCAAATAAACCACACATATCACATATCCTCCCTTTCTTCCGTAATCTCATTTACATAGTGCCTTTTTACCTTTAAGTATTCAATCAGTTCTTTCTTATCAGACGGTATCTTCACTACAAATTCTGACCAGGACAGCCTTTCCATTTCTTTATCATTCATCTGAATGGCGAATCTGCAGATTTCATAAATAAGCTGCAAGGTGGCAATGAAGGTTTTGTAGCATAGCGTCCCTCTGAAAAGGCGAAACTCTATGGTACTGTAATTTTCAAGGTTTACCGCAACATACCGTCCCATGTGTCTGTCTTTTGCATTT
>JAZROH010000052.1:0-19924 GCA_045648645.1 Clostridia bacterium
GGAATTGCACGGGACTTTCAGTAAAAAATTAATGTCGTATAAAAGGGAAAATGCACGACAAAAAAATCAAAAACTTTCAAAAAAAGTATTGACAAAATAAAATATGTGTAGTATAATATCTAAGTCGCCGCAAAAAGCGGCAAAATACACGGGCCATTAGCTCAGTTGGTTAGAGCTACCGGCTCATAACCGGTTGGTCCGGGGTTCGAGTCCCTGAAGATCCACCAACGCAAAGACGCCTTTGGGCGTCTTTTTTGCGTTGGCGGATCTTTTTTTACTGTCGTAAAAACGGCTTCAAACTTCGCAAAGTGTTGCTCGTTTTCAGCTCGCAGGGACTCTCGGGCTGAAAAACAATTCACCGGATTGTTTTGCTACGCCCTCGTCTGAAGATCCAACAGAAAAAATGACTTGTCGATTGACAAGTCGTTTTTTCGTCGATATAAATCTATGTCGAGATTTTCGATATGTCACAAATGACTTGATATGTCGCTAACGCGACGAGATTTATATCATATCGAGTTTGAGCAAAGCGAAAACATATCGAATTTACGAAGTAAATATATCGAGCAAACGAAGTTTGCATATCGACTAAAACCTATTGCATCTATTTTGAACAAAAAGTAATGGAATAGATTTGTCAATCGAAAAGCCTTTTCAATTATATTCGGCTTTCGCCGAGTGATATTGTGCTAAAAATTATTTTAACAGTTCGTCTACCGTTATATCAAATATTTTTGCGAGTGCAACCAATTCAATATCTGTAACGAATCGTTTACCACACTCAATTCGTTGAATTGCATTTTTATCTACATCCAGTCCAGCTAATTGCAGTTTATCCGCCAATATTCGCTGTGATATTTTTAGATTTTTCCTTAACACAGCCACTTTTTTGCCACAAATATTATTTAATCCTTCACTACTTTTGTTTATAAACATATAAAACCCCTCTCGTTTGACATTCAGTGCTTGACAATAATTAAATTATATGGTATACTGATAACAAATGTGACATTTACAGAATGTCAAAATAAGGGGGCGGCTAATGGTTTTTATCTTTCCTCAGTAGAATTGGGCGGTATTTCCACGCCTATATGCATCAGGTATAAACTGCAATATTAGCTTGTTGATTGCAGTTTTTATTTTGATTTTGGAGGTCGTTGTAATGATAAAGATTATTTCTGTAATCGTATTAATAGGAGTTTTGTTAAATGTAGGCATTGCTCCTGTATATGCCACTCCTGCCGTATATTCATGTTCAACGGCATATGCAACTAGTATTTATTATCAAAGATTATTGAGTTTAAATCTCACGGGGAATCAAAGAATAGATATAATTAATGTAGCCAAAAGTCAGATTGGGTATCGCGAGGGGGATCGCGATACTGACTTGTCAGGATTGAATGACGGAACGCATTCCTATAACAATTATTGTGAATATAATTATTGGTATTATGGTGGAGTACATAATGGAGGAAGTGCATATCCGTGGTGTGCTACCTTTGTGTCTTGGTGTGCCCGCCAAGCCAATATACCAACGTCAATATTAAAGAATTCATCGGCAGCAGGGCATAGCTCCGCATATTTTAATATACCTTATTATTCGGGAAGTTCATATACCCCCCAACCAGGAGATTTGTTTTTTACCAACTCGTGGAGTCATGTTGGGATTGTAGAAAGTGTAAGTGGAGACTCATTTACAACTATTGAAGGAAACACGAATAGTAGCGGAAGTAGCAATGGAGATGGTGTATATAATCGAACTAGATATGGCCTGTCCAATTACTATTTTGGAGTTCCAAATTATATTAATGCAGAAACACCTACTTATACAGAAAAACCTAATAAGCCAAGGAATATTAAGAGTGATAAAAAAGTGTATAAACCTGGTGAAGAAATTGTTTTTTCGTGGGATGCTTCTAGGTATGCAACAGACTATAAGATAGAGATATGGAATGGAAATGTATTATTATATAGTAATAGTATTGGGAATGTTACTTCTTTTACTACCCCATTAGCAGACACAGGAAATTGTGCTATCTGCGTAAGTGCTGGGAACTCCGTTGGATATAGCGAGAATGGACTGTATAGTTTTGTGGTGACAAAAGATATACCCAATAAGCCAGATATAATTATTGCGAATAAATCAGTTTGTAATACAGGTGAAATTATAACCTTTTCATGGGATGAAGTAAATCTAGCAACTGATTATTGGGTATCGATTTATAACGGTAGTACGAATGTTTATAATTCAAGTATAGGAAATTCAACAACTTTTTCTAGTCCATTTGCCTACGAGGGAACATACGCATTTTGTGTGTATAGCGGGAACAGTAATGGGTATAGCCAAGAATCTACATATAAATTCTATGTGACAAACAGTGCACCTAAAAGACCTGATTTTTATGCGCAAAAAGAAATTTACAAGCCGAATGAGAACATTAAATTTAATTGGAGCAAAATAGATTTGGCTACAGACTATTGGGTTATAATTTGGAAAGGTGATTCACAAATTGAAAGCTTTAGCACAAATAATGCAACAGAAATCACACGTTCTTTTTCAGATAATGGAAATTATGCTATTTTAGTATGTAGCATGAATTCAAGTGGTAGAAGTGAATATGTAATGCATCAATTTTCTATAACAGAAAAAAGTATAATTTCAGCAGAAACTCATGTGAAAAACGGGAACTATATCATTAATGTACAACTTTATAATTTTACAAGCGGACATATCTTTATTGGAGGTTATAAGGAGAATAGATTAATAGACATGAAGAAGCCACTATTTAATCAAGAACCAGTAACAACTACATTCACAGGTGATATAGATAAAATCAAAGTTATGGTGTGGAATAATCTATCTGGTTTAATGCCGTTGTGTGAAGCAAAAGTGATACCAAGTAGTGAGTTTATTCTTGAATAAACGTTGGTTTTAAACCCTAATGCACAGAATTCTATCAAAACATAATTATTAAAACGATGCCATCTACAATTCGGCGCTTCTGCGTCGGAACAAGTTGTGCTTGTTCCAATTTTTGGCGAAAATAAGTTCGCTGTCAATATACATGAATTTAAAACAATCTTTTAAGCAAACAAGACGCGACTGCGGCATCCGGACTTACAAAAAGTGCAATATCCGGCGGAAAAAGTGTGAAAGCCACATAGAGAACGAGCAGGATAATTTGCATCCCGTGCAAGAGGGCTTCGTAGGGGGTTGCCTTACAAGATAATGCCCGTTTACATGCGATGGAAAAGGCAAAAATTACGCTTATATAGAAAATAGAAATATCTACAAATGCTGTATGAAAACCGAGTATGCCGGAATAGGTATAGAACAAAACAATGATGCTGAAAACACCTGCAAGTGCCCCTAAAAGAAGCCCCGACCGAAGGCACGGATATTCGGCGTGTGTTTTTTTGAAGGGAAGCAAAGAAAAGACCGTCATGGGAAAAAAGAGCAATTTAGTATGCTCCCAGATGGATTCGTTTACGGGCGTAAACAAACCGACAAAAAAGTGCTCTCCCGACCATGCGTAGGCAAAGTGGAGCACCGTTCCCAAAAGAGAAACAAACAGGATACCGTATAGGATGTAAATTTTAAGACCTTTCATTTTCATCACCTCTATATACATAGCGGAAAAATGAAAAAATATGCATTTTATATATCTTGACTTTTCCAAAGTATTGGTATATAATACTAATACTTTGAAAAGGAGGATTTTATCCATGAAAAAAGTAGCGGCATTATTTTTGATTTTGACACTTATTTTTACATCTGTTTCCGTAACGGCGTCAGACAATTATTTTTATTCTGACGATGTATACCCCGTCAGCGGGAGTATCCTTGGAGCGGCACAAATGGAGAAGGAAACCTATGGCACACCCGGCGAATACGGATTTTATTCGGTTTATAAGGCTTTTATTGATATAAATTCCGAGATCACCTTTGATACGCCGATTGACACACTGAGCGTGTATGGCAGAGAGAAGGATGGACCGACCTATTATGATTTCGCTGACGGCGAGCGGTATTCTGACGGCTCGTGCACCGTAAAATACGAATCCGCATATCGTTATGATTCGGCGGACTATACAAGCCGCGATGTGGACGGCGATAACGAGGTTGAATACATGCTGCCCTATGCGACCATACGCTTCAACCGCGCGGGCGAGTACCTTTTAGAGGCAACGCTTGGAGATGCGGACGGATATGAACGAATTTCCCACTTGCGGGAAATGAAGTATGAAAACCGGTATTTTTATGCACAGCCTTCTGTTTTCTTTGAGATAACGGTTACGGAAGAAACACAAGAAGAAACGATTTATGACCTTTTGCCCTATGATGAAAGCGTGATATCTGTTTCGGGCATCACGGGCTATGATTATACTCGCACAGTTATGGGAGACTCTTGTATTGTTCTTTGCTCTTCTCCCACGGTGATTACAGCACAGACGGACCTTGATAATATGTGCGTATCTCGCCTCGAAAATATAAACGGGGAATGGGTAGAGGTAGAATTTATTGACGGGTATGGTATCAAAAGCGGAAATATAGAGGAAAACTGGATTCCCGGTTTTGGCTTTGAAGAAAGCATTCCGGAGGATGCCGTTATTATAGAAGAAATTATTATTACAGAAGAGGATATGGCTGTTCCGAAGGGCACAAGTATAAGCCTTACAAAGCCCGGCATGTACATGTTCTGGGGAGGCAACGATTTGGGAGGAACGGGCATGACCTTTGAAATCGGCGATACCTATGCAAAATATACGAGTTCGAAGGTGCTTGTAAACGGACAGGAAATTAAATTTGAAGCATATAACATAAACGGCAACAACTTTTTCAAGCTGCGCGATATTGCTTTTGCACTCACGAATGCCGGCATGGGCTTTAATGTAAAGTGGGACGGAGAGAGAAACATGATAAACCTCGTAAGCCACACGCCTTATGAAGCGGTGGGCGGGGAGCTTGTGGCGGGCGATGGCACGGATAAAGCGTATGCATTAAGCTCCAGTGCGCTTATGAAGGACGGCGTAAATGTTACGCTGAATGCGTATCTCATTAACGGAAACAATTATTTTAAGCTTCGGGATTTAGGGAAGCTTATCGATTTTAACGTATCCTGGGACGGCGCAAACAATTGCATTTTAATTGACCCCTATTCGTCCTATAGAGAATAAAAACAGAAAAAATGAAATGACCCTCGATTGCTTTTCTTTCCTGCAATCGAGGGTCATTTCTGTTCAATCTTGATATCTAACATCCTTGATTAACCTCTCTTTCTTAGTTTGCCTTTTTTACCGAAAGGTGCGTTCTGACTTGCTTTAAAGCTTTCGATTTGAGCGCTGCCGCATTCTTAAACCTCTCTTTTCTATTTATATAAAACGTGACACCGTCGTGTTTGGGGATAAGGCTCAAATCTTTTTTCTTCCTTTTGCAAGTCCGGGCTTACCGAAACATGGGTCTGTACCTCCTTTTCCTTTTTCGGGTTTACCTTACCTAAACATTGGTCTGTACCTCCTGTTCTTTGATTATAGTATAGCAGAAAAATCCCCCTTTGACAATTGGCAAAATATAAAAAGTTTCAAGCCAGTTTTTGGTGAAATGGGAGAAAAACGCTGATTTACTTTACAAAGCGAAGAAAAAATGATAAAATAAAAATATGGGCTTTAAAAAAATGTCCTTTTTTAAAGCATAGGAGAGGATTTTTTGCTTACAGTAAAACTTACGGTAGACAAAATGCTTGAAAAGTTAAATATCAGCAGGTACGAGCTTTCTAAAAGAACAGAAATACGGTATCCGATTATTGATAAATACTATAAAAACAAAGTGATACGGTATGATAGCTTTGTGCTCGCAAAAATTTGCGAAGCCCTCTCTTGCGATATATCGGATATATTGGAAATTGAAGAATGTTGTGATAGCGTTGACAAAAATGAAGCAAATTTTTCATAAGGATGGCGTAAAAATCCGGGTTTGCATTGGTAATTTCGCAGATTTTTTTAGGTTTTTTCGCAATAGATATTGATTTTTTTTCGTAAATGTATTATTATTTATGGTAATAAATTGTTGTAAAGGGGTATTTGGTATGAAAAAGATTTACGAAGGCAAAACGAAGGACGTATTCAGTCTTGAAAACGGTAACGTACTTTTGAAATTCAAGGATGATTGCACAGGCAAGGACGGTGTATTCGATCCCGGTGAAAATTCCGTCGGGCTTAAGATTGAAGGCATCGGCAAGGCAAACCTGCGCACATCCGTTTATTATTTTGACCTTTTGAAAAAGGCAGGCATTAAAACCCACTATGTAAGCGCCGATGTTGAGGAAGCTACCATGGAAGTTCTGCCCGGCAAGGTATTCGGGCATGGTCTTGAGGTTATCTGCCGTCTGGTTGCAACCGGCAGCTTTGTTCGCAGATACGGCGAATATATTGAGGATGGCACACCCCTTGAAGGCGGCTATGTGGAATGTACCTTCAAAAACGACGAAAAGGGCGACCCGCTCGTAACAGGCGAAGGACTTGCAGCACTTGGCGTTATGTCCCCCGAAATGTTTGAAAGCATGAAGGAACAGACCTTGAAAATCACAAAGATTGTTGCAGACGACCTGAAAACAATCGGTCTTGACCTTTGGGATATTAAGTTTGAATTCGGTTATAATAACGACGAGGTTATCCTTATTGACGAAATTGCATCCGGCAATATGCGCGTATACAAGGATGGCAACATTGTAGAGCCGGTAGAGCTTACGAAATTGATTTTGAACAGATAAATACGAAAGGGAATGTAAAAAAGTTCAGACCACAAAAAGGCAAGAAAAACTAAGTGCGTAAATTTACAGCATGCATTAAAACGTAGAAAAATCTCAAGAAATTGAGATTTTTCTATATTCTAATGCCTTTTTGTTATGGGTCAAGCCTCCATCTCCTGCTTTGCTCTTGACCAGACAATCGCACCATCTATAATTGTAGCATAAACGGAAGAAGCAATTTCCAAAGGGCTTCCGTCATAGATAACAATGTCGGCAGTTTTCCCTACGGTAAGACTGCCGATTTGCTTATCCACACGGCAGATGCGGGCGGCATCTATGGTGATGGCGCGAAGCGCGTTCCATTCCCCCATGCCTTCTTTTGCCGCCAGTGCCGCGCACAGGGGCAGGTATTGTATACGGGATACGGGGTGATCCGTTGTCAGTGCAACCTGCACGCCGGCTTTGCGAAGAATCCCCGGGGTTTTGAAGTCGGAAAGGCGGACTTCAATTTTTGTGCGGGCAGCAAGAGAAGGACCCACAATGGCAGGGAATCCGCTTTCGGCAATGGATTCTGCAATCAAATGTCCCTCCGTGCAATGGTCCAGGGTAAGCCCCAGCCCGAATTCCTTTGCAATACGAATGGCCGTGAAAATATCGTCCGCCCGATGCACATGGGCTTTGAGCGGAATTTTTCCTTCAAATACATCCCGATAACATTCCATCTCAAAGGCGCTTTGCCCGCCGTCCCCATCTTCGAAATACTGCCGTGCGTGGAATAGCTCTTCCCGAATCAGGGAAGCAATGCCCATGCGGGTGGAGGGCATGTTGCCGTTTGTGCCGTAGTTTGTCATGGGATTTTCGCCGAATGCAATTTTTATGGCGGCGGGGAAGAGGCGTATCATATCGTCAATACGCCGTCCATGCGTTTTGATAAAGGCGAATTGCCCGCCGATGGCGTTGGCACTGCCGGGACCGACCATGGCGCCCGTCACCCCTGCGGCAAGGGCGTTGTGAAAGGCGCTGTCCATGGGGTTGATGGCATCAATTGCCCGCATACAGGGCGTTTGGGGATTGGTGCCCTCGTTGCTTTCGTCCCCCTGTCCGCTTGTTCGCTCTTCACAAATTCCAATATGGCTGTGGACGTCGATAAAACCGGGGAATACCCGCATGCCTGCCGCATCGAAAACCTGCATATTTTCCGTGGGTGGAATTGCATCTGCAATTTTGGCAATTTTCCCCTCGCAAATGAGCAAATCGCCGCGTTTTGGATTTTCATCCTCCATTGTATATAAAAGTCCGTTTTGAATCAGAAGCATGGAAAAAGACTCCTTTTTTTGATTATGTTGTTGCGTATAGTTTTCCACGAGCGAGGGAAACTATACTCGTAATCAATTAAGGAGGTGAAAACATGAATAACAATCAGAACAACAACCGCAACAATCAAAACAACAATCAGAACAATAACCAGAACAACAACCGGAATAACAACAAGAACAATCAGGACAATAACAAGAATAACCGCAATAGCAATCAGGAAAACCAGAATCGTTAGTCAGGCGTTATAAGCTCTATCAAAAAGGATGTTAAAAAGAGGATGTAGCAAAATGTGCATACCTCACAAGGCAAGAAAATCGCATAATAAAGACCATAAATCGAATATAATAATAATCTTATAGAAGGAATTCGTCAAACGGCGAATTCCTTCTAATTTATCTTGCCTTGTGTTTTGAACAAACTTCGCCACTCGGCGTACCTATGTACGCCTTCGGGTAACCGAAAGCAAGGCTACGCCACGCTTTCGCTCAGTTTGTCCAATCTGCACTATTTTTCGTCCACCCGAAAAGAGACCGTCGCAAAATGAATTTCATTTTGCGACAGCCCCTTGTTATGTTAGCAACCAATCAATCACATTTAGCTGCTTTATACCCTCATAATTTGCTCCGTTTCCAATATCATCAAGCGTTAAGAGCGTTTTAGAATAATTGTCTTTTATCGCCTGTAACGGTGCTAATTCCCGTTCCAAGGTCTTTTCATCAAGAACACTTGCAGAAACCTGATAATATTCAACTTCATTCATACTGCTTACAACAAAATCGACTTCTTTCTCAGCGAGCTTACCAATATTTACTCTGTTTTTTCTTCTTAAAAGCTCGAGATAAACCACATTTTCAAGTAGATGGCCCAAATCTCTTGCGGATTGGCTTATGATATGATTCCTGATTCCACTGTCTACGAAATAATACTTGCCAAGAGTCTTTAAGAACTGTCTGCCCTTTATATCGTATCTTGTTGCGTTATAAAGAATATAGCTGTCTGTCAATGCTCTTAAATATGCCTCAACTGTATTAGGTGAAATCTTTCTGCCACTTGATATAAGGGTGTCGCTTATTTTCTTAGTCGAAATAGGACTTCCTATACTTGAAGCAACAGTTTTCAAAATATTTTCTAACACAGATACATCATTTATTTTTTCTCTTGTTGCAACATCTTTTAAGAGAATAGTATTGTAGATACCTTCAATATACTGGTTTATAACTTTTTCATCATTTTCAAGATATGCAACATAGGGGAACGAACCATATCTTAAATAATTGTTAAAGATTTCTTTTTTGCTTTTTCTGCTTCCTTTTGTTGTTTCATAGTATTCTTTGAAAGAAAAAGGTAACATATCAATCTGAATGTATCTTCCTGAAAGCAATGTAGCAAGTTCGCCCGAAAGTAAATAAGCATTGGAGCCTGTAATATAAACATCGCAGTTTTTCTTTATGAAAAGACTGTCAACCGCCTTTTCAAATTCACTGCATTTCTGAACTTCATCAATAAAAATGTAATTATTCTTGTCGGGAACGAGCTTTGAAGTTATATAGTTGTATAACGCCTTATAATCAAGCAAATCCGCATTTTCAAGCTCTTCCAGATTAACCGATATAATTTGACGATCCTCCACACCCGTCTTTCTCAAATGGTCAATATACAACGCAAACAAAGTGGATTTACCGCATCTTCTGACGCCTGTAATAACCTTGATAATCTGTTTGTCTTTTAGTGCTATTAAATTATCTATATATTCTTTTCGCTGAATCATTTATGGCACCTCATTTCTTTGTGTCTATAGTAACACAAAAAGGTTTACATGTCAATAGTTTTTGCCCAGATGAGAAAAAACTTATAAAATTCGACATTTTATTTCTGCATATAAATTGTGTAACGGTTTATTAATATGAAAAGCGACTTCGCAAATGAATACGAAGTCGCTGTCCTGTATACATCCGTATGTGTGAGCCCCAAATGGCTCCTTTTTGGTGTGCGTTTTTATTGTCTTTGCAGCTTTGCATAACAGGACGCGCAGATTTTTTTCCCTTCAAATATCCGCACATTTTTTGCTTCATCGCAAAAGATGCAGCCGCCTATGTATTTTCTTAAAACAATACCTTCATCATTTGTGTAAATTTCGATGGCGGTTCTGTCCGGAAGGTCAAACTTATCCCGTACTGACTTTGGCAAAGTAATGCGTCCCAGTCCATCAATTTTTCGAATTGCGCCGAGTGCTTTCATGGAAAATCCCCTTTCGTTTTGTTTGCGTACATAAAAAATGCGCCGACCGGAGCCGACGCATGAAAAACGCAAACTCCTATTTGTTACCACACAAATTACAACGAAAGAGGAGTTGCCCCCTACAGCCATCAGCGGAATTTGCATTTTTACCAGGTTCTTTCTGATAGCCGAAAAAAGGAGAAACACGCTCTTATAAAAAGCAAGTCCTTCTCTACTTTCGTTGATTTAATTTGTGTGGTATTTAAAGTATAGCATAAAGGGAAGCAAAACGCAAGCCTTTTTTGTGAAAAAATGGAAAAATTTTGAAGAAATAGAAAAATCTTTCTGCAAAACGGAAAAATCTGTCTTGTTTTGCGCAAAATAAAACATGCGCCGCCTCGGGCGACGCATGAAAAACGCAAACTCCTATTGTTGTCACACAAAACTTTACTAAATGGGAATTTCTTCACACCCAGCAAGTTGGAATTTGCGATTTTAGAGATTATCATACTTTTGATCATCTTCACCATAAAAGCCAAATGACCGTCCTCGCCAAAGTTCGGTCATCCTGCTATGATTTCGTTCTAAGGCATAACCGTTTGCGGTCTTGCCTTTTTCTATTGTTATTATATATCTAGATGCAGGCTTTGTCAATAAATTTTAGAATTTTTTTAGTTTTATTCCATTTTTATTGTACGTCTTGACATCACCTCCGTTTCGGTGGTATACTATATAGGCGCGGCAAAGGGGTCGTGCAATATTTTTACAGCTGAGAGAATGCGAGCATGAAGCACGGAATGTGGTATACCCCTATCAGGCATACAGCTATGAAATGATGATGCAGGTGCGCCAGCGTCGCACCTGCATCCCGACTATGATTTTGACCGTATTTGGAATCCGGCCAAAAATATACTTTTTCTTGTAGGTAACGAAATTTTGTATGGCAATAGCCTGCAATAAAGAAGGAGGAACAAAGATGAAAAAATTGGTAAGTTTGATGGCGGCATGCATACTGCTTTTTTCGGTGTGTGCGCCCGCCTCGGCAGAAGGCACGGCGGTGTATATCGACGGCATCCCGGTGCAGTTTACCCCTGATTCCGGCTATCCCTTCATCAGCGGCGGCAGAACGCTTGTGCCGCTTCGCGTTACGATGGAAAGCTTCGGGGCAACAGTAGACTGGGAAGCCGATACCCAGACGGCGATTGTCCGGAAGGACACCACCACCGTCCGATGCAAAATCTGGGAAAACTGTATCTACAGAAATAATGTAAAAATCCCGAATGACGCAGCGGCAATCATTGCAGGAAACCGTACCTACCTGCCCATCCGTGCGGTGCTGGAGGCATTTGGGGCAACTGTTTCCTGGGACGGTGCGGTGCGTGTAATCAGCCCCGGCGGCGAAGCCTTGATTTATGAGGTGGAAAATACCCCGTCCGTCACCACGAATTTCTGGGGCATCTGGAATGATGCGCTTGCCACAAAGAGCGCAGGGGACTATGCCGGTGCCATTCAGAAAATCCGTTCGATTTCCAAGGCGTTTCTGGCAGATAATATAAGCGCCAGCGATGCCATGCTCTTTAAGCACCTTGGAGAATGCTATTCCAATTTAAAGGATTATGCCAAGGCATCTGCTTGCTTTCGGCGCGAGGCATATTATTGGAGCCTTACCCCCGGTATGGAGGAAAGCCGCATCGATGCCAGTCGCCGCGCAAACCTCATTAAAACAAACACGCAGTTGTATGTAAAGAGCACGGATAAAACAATGGGCGGGCGCATTTTCTTCGGTGAGCCCCATGAGCCGGAGGGCGGTATTTATCTGGGGGCGTATGCCGAGGGGGACACGAATATTTATAATTCGTATGACCCGAGCCGGTTTTATATGGACACCTTCCCCGAGCTTGTGGGCAAGGATATGAGCGCATACCTTCTGTACCTGCCGTACGGCGAGAGCGTGTATACATATGAAAGCCATATTCAAAAGGCGAATGAGAAAAATAAAATCATTCAGATTGCGCTCGAGCCGCATGGCGGACTGCACACCGTAAACGGGTATGACGGCTACCTCATCCGCCTTGCGCAGGAAATGGAAAATAGCGGTTGCCGCATGATGCTTCGTTTCGCAGGGGAAATGAATGATACCACCTCCTCCTGGTTTACAACCGATACCAATCAGTATATTACGGCGTTTCGCACCGTGGCGGATATTTTCCATACCTATGCGCCGAATGTACCCGTAATCTGGGCGCCAAACTTCTATCCGCCCGATACGATAGATGACTATTATCCCGGGGACGCCTATGTAGACTATGTTGGCATTTCCTCCTATATGATGCATCAGCCCATTACAGACCCGCTCGGGCAGGGCGTGGACAGAAGCCGCTGGAGCAATCAGCTTGACACCATTTATTCCCTCTTCGGGCACAAGAAGCCCATTATGATTGTAGAGGGCGGCGCGTCTTATATGGACTACGATACATGGGCGGATATTACCCCCTTTGCCGCATGGCAGATACAGGATTTTTATACCTATCTTCCCATTAAATATCCGAATGTAAAACTATGCTTCGTGTTTAATTCCGACAGAGAGAGACAAAAGTTCTCCCTTTCGAATAACAGCACGTATCTTGCAGGCTACAAGGCGGGCATTGGCTCTGACCTTCTTCTGGGGCATGGGGGTGCCGCGCCGTATATCTATGATTACTATGAGCTTGGCAATAATGTAAGCGTAAAGGCAGAGCCCACCGAGCTTTGCAGCTATGTAACGACGCCCGATAACGGCACGGCATATGTAATCTACTCCATAAACGGGGTGGACCTCGGCACTGCCTACGGCGCACCGTATGCTGTTCCGTGCGACTTTACCGGCTATAAGGGGCAAAAGGTAAATATTACCGTGCGCTCTTTTGATGCAAACCATACACCCGTAACGACCTATACTGTAGCGGTAAACGTAATTTAAAAACAGGGTTGATGACGCAAATTCGTCATCAACCCTGTTTTTGTAATAGAAAGGGGACTCCCACTTTATTTTTTCGTGTTCCCTGTCAGCGCCATTTCGCCGCCCAGATACATGGCAACAAGCCCGAGAAGAACGAGCAGGGAAGTGGCATACACAATGACGGGGATGAATTTGTCATAGATAAAGGCGCAGATGGCTGCGGCGGCATTACCGCCAATTATGAGAGCTGCAACATATCCAAAAAAGGTAAGACCGCCTGCAAACAGGGTAAGCAAAATGCCGTATCCGAAAATAGTTTTTAGAACAGTGGAAATTTTCTTCATTGCAAATCCTCCTTTATAGACCGAGAATGGGAAGCCATCCCATTAAACAAATAATTTGCATAATAAATTGTGCGCCCACCCACCAGAGGTTATTTTTAAAAGTTTTGCCAAACTCTGCTTCTGAAAGCGACATGCCGGCGTACATGCCCAGCCCCAGGGGCGGGGTAATGCCGCACATTACGCCACATATACACGGAAGCATGGCAGCCACGAGAAGCGGGTTTGCGCCAACGGTTGCCAATGTGGAAATAAAGGTGGGTCCGAAAATGACAACCAGCGAAGAGCCGGGAATTACCATGCCGAGGAAGCAGGTAAGAAGGCAAATGAAGAATGCCATGCCAAATTTACTAAGGGGCATGGAAACAATAAATGCTTCCACCTCCTCTGCAACGTGCATATCCTTAAAAAGTGCACCTACCATATAGCCGATTATGCAAACGCCGATTGCGGGGGAAATCGTTTTTACGCCGTTTGCAAACATCTCGGCAATTGCGCGGGGAGATGTGCGTTTTTTGTCTTTTGCAATCAAACAGGTGTAAAGGGTGGCAATGCCTCCAATAAATAGAAGCAGAGAGCCGGAAAGCGCCTTTGCCCCTGCGGCACCGAGCCGCGCCGTAAAGAAAGTATCCTTAAACAGATAATCGAAAACAAAAGGAAGCAGAATGATGACAGGCAGAAAAAGCCCTTGCCAACCGGCTTTGCATACTTCTTTTACATTCGGAAGTTCTTCTTTTTTCAGCGGCATCACCTTGTAATGCCTGCAGAAAAGCCATACCATCACAAGCCGCTGGAGGATAAACCAGAGCGAAATGCCCCACAAAATAATCCAGAATTGTCCCGTTGTAAGATTTTGTGCGGGATACAGGGCAGCATACGCGCCCATGGCGGCTACAATGTTTGAGGATGGCGGTATCATATTCCCCATATAGCTTGCATTGCTTTCGATGTTTCCGGCAAGCTCACGAGGAAAACCGGAGCGAATCATGGCCGGAATGGTCAATGCGCCGGTAGCCATTACATTTCCCGGGCCGCTTCCGGAAAGTGCGCCCATAAAACTGCTGGCAATCACCGAAACATAGCCTGCGCCGCCGCGAATCCTGCCGAGAAGAGAGAGGATAATCGCAATACAGCTGTCAATCACTTTTGTTTTTGTCATGACAATGGACATGGCAACAAAGGACGTCATGGAATAAATAAGGGATGTGGAAAGGCCTGCATTTATGTAACTCCATACATTTTTCCATGTTCCGCTCACCGTCAAAAGCACCAGAAAACTTAATAAAATTGCCTCATACACGGGTCGCTTGAAGAAAGCGAACCAAATGACGACCACAAAAAGCAAAATCGCTAAATACAAAAAAGCCTGCGGCATGGGTGCACCTCCAGTTATTCTTAATAAGTTATAATAATAATTCGAATACAGTTATAATATAGCACAGAGAAAAGAGAATGTCAATAGAAAATAAAAAAATTTTTATTGCCACTTGAATAATTGGAAGTAAAGTAGTATACTTAAGAAGAAAAGTCGGTTTTAGCATTTCGCGGGAAGGAGAAAGGAAATGAATGCACGGCAACTGCAATATGCGGTCATTTTGTCAGAAACGAAAAACTTTTCGGCAGCAGCGGAAAAATTAAATATATCGCAGCCGGCATTCAGTAAGCAGATTATAGCCTTGGAAAATGAGCTGGGCATAAAGCTATTTGACCGCTGTACAAACCCGCTTTTACTAACGCCGGCAGGCGAGTTTTTTATCGAAAAAGCAAAAACCCTTCTTTTTGAAGAAGAGTTTCTTTTGAAATCGATGGAGGACTACAAGACAGGCGGGCGGGGCAGGCTGGTAATCGGCGCAGTTCCTTTCCGCAGCTCCTATATGATGCCCGGTCTTATTAAGGTCGTAAAAGATAAATATCCAAAGCTGCAGGTTGTCCTTTTGGAATATGGTCTTTCTGTTTTAAAACAAGGGCTTTTGGAAGGGGCATATGATTTCGCTATCATGAATTTGCCCATACAGGAGCCTATGTTTGAAACGATTCCTTTGCAGCCCGACACGCTCATGTTGGCAGTCCCGGATGCTATGAAAGAAAATGTGCGGACGGAGGAAGACGGCGTTATCCAAAATCTTGGCGCAGTAGCCGAAATTCCATTTGTAACAGTAGGGAAAGAGCAGGAAATGCGAAATCTTTTTGATGCACTTTGCAAAGACGCGGGAATAGATCCTGCAATATATGCCACAGTCACAGGCGTGGCTACGGCATGGGAAGTAGCAAAAATCGGTGCGGCAGCAACGCTTGTCCCCGGGCAGTTTGCAAAGACCAGGGGAAACCGTGGCGGCATAACGCTTTATGAAATAAAGGAAACGCCCTATGTGCGACAGCCTGCGGTGGTCTTAAGGCGGGGGCAGTTTGTTTCAGAATATGCCCGGTTTGCAATAGAAACACTAAAAAAACAATGGTAAAAAAGAAGGGGGATGCAGAATGAACTGCTTCCCCTTATTTTATTATAACACATTATTCGCAGTATCGTTCCGGTAAATCGTGCCGAATTAAATCTTTGCCGTCTGAAGAAAGGGCACGAATGCGGCTGTTCGCAATTCTATGCTTTTCTTTAAGCTCTTCATATGTTTCAGCCTCGATGCTTATATATGCAACTCTGTCTCCGCTGCCGTTGATTTTTCCAAATTCGGCACCTTTTGATTTGAACTGCTTGTAATCAGCGATTATCCCCTCCGTAAGAAGCGCATCAAACCCTTCAAGGTGGTCAAAAGTGCCCGCATTGCAGTATAGAAATTCGTTGACGGTAATCGTCTTTGGCGGCGTAAAAGGTTCTACATGCGGCGTGTTTCCTAATGTCAGGTCAACAACAGCCTTTATAACGTCAAAGCCGGAAACTTTCTTTATCATCAAAAATTTAATGCCGCCACCTGTTCTGGCGCAGAATTCTACAACGGAAATTTTCTTGCCGTCCGTAATCAGTTGTACCAGCATGGGCGTGTTCACAAGCCCGAATGCGGTGGCAATTTTCTGTACCGCGTCTTTGATTTGCAAAACAATATCATCGGAAACTTTTGCAGGAATGCGGCTTCTGTTTATTACAAATTTACCATCTTCACCAATTTTGTAAAGATTGGTAAGGCAAAGAATATGCGCTTTGCCGTTTTCAATATAGGCATCCACAGTGACCTCGTCACCCTCGACAAATTCCTCAACAATCGCATTTTTTGAACGACTGATGTTTATTGCCGTATCAAAAGCTGTTGCCAGTTCTTCGGGTGAAGTGACTTTCGTTACACCTCTTGAACTGTATGCATCCACGGGCTTCACGATAAGAGGATAGCACAGATGCTTTATCTTATCCATATCCAGTTTTTCCATAATTACAAACTGCGATGTGGGAACGCCGTTTTGGGAAAAAATGGTTTTCATATACGATTTTTTCGAAACATTCTCGGCAGTTTTGAAATCTATGTAGCAGGGAAGTCCTAAATCCTCCGAAACTTGTGCTACAACCTGCAACACCTGATCAGCACATACTGTAATTAGAAAATCTACCTTTTGTTCCTTCGCAAGCGTTCGAATGGCATCTACATCCAGTACCGACACCTTAAAAAATGCGTCGGCGTATTTTCTTGCGCCTACATTTTCATTCATGTCGGCAAGAAGTGTCGTTATGCCACGGCTTTTTAATTCCTTTATAAGAGCTATCTGCGGAACACCGCCGCAAAGTACAAGTGCTTTCATAAGTTCATTCCCCAAAAATTATGTATTATTTTTTTATTTCTGCTTGTTGCTTTTCTGCTTCCATGATTTCATGTCTGGTTCTCGTTTCGTTTAAATTTTCTCCGTTAAATTTAACTCGATCTGAGTTTGTACGCATTTCGCTTTTCCTGAAAATTACTTGGATTGTTTTTAAAACCATTTTTACGTCCAACAGAAAACTTACGTTTTCGATATAATAAATATCACTTTCAAACTGTGCGTTCCATGTCCAGGATGATGCAGTCAACTTACTACTTTTACTTAGATCCCAACAGGCGAGGCCGGGACGCACGCTGTGACGATATTTGTGACGTTCGTTATAAAGGGGAAGATAATCGACCATAAGTGGTCTGGGACCTATAACGGACATTGTTCCGTTAAAAACATTAAATAAGCCGGCCAATTCGTCAAGAGATGTTCTTCTAAGAAATTTTCCAAATGCAGTAATTCGTTTGCTTGGATGCAGCAACTTGCCGTTCTCGTCTGTTTGATTTGACATGGAGCGGAATTTATACATTGAAAATATTTTCCCGTCTTTACCGGGGCGTTTATCAATATAAAATATTGGTGGTTTATGAAAGATTAACTCAAACAGACAGATAAGCAACAAAATGGGGCTAAGCACTAAAATTGCCATGCCGCTAAGTACAATATCTAAACCCCTTTTGATGTATTTGGAATATATAGAATTTTTGGGTATGGGAATATCGGTGCGTATTTTCATTTCTTCCATATTATTTATTGCCATTGCTTTCTCTCCATTTAATATTATTCTTGACTGGCTAAATATGCATTTAAAAAAGCTTTGCAGCTCACATTAAAGAGCCCTTTACTTTCGAAAAATTCACGAACTTTTGGCTTAGATAATGTGGGACCGCACATGATTTGTTCATAATCCATTGCCGGGTGAGAATTGATTTCGCAGAGTTTAATGCCATTTGCAGTTATGATAATATCAAGTCCAAGATAATCAAGAGATGAAATGTGACTACAAATTGTTTCAATCTGCTTTTTTGCATTCCCCCAATTGGGAAGTCCGGCATTTTTCCATTCAACCTTAGTGTCCGGATGCTTATCGAGCATCCATATTCCATCCGGACAGTATCGTTTATATCTGATGCAGAAATCGTTATATCTTCCGCTTTCGAAATCAAAACCCACACCCACGCCGCCGGAAGAAAGATTACTTGCGCCACCATTGACGGACGTACCAAATCTTGCATAAGAAACAGCGCATGACCATGTGGTGGGAGCGTAACGATCTTTTTGCGGGTCTTTACACATGATGATGCGTAAAGTGCATTCACTGTCCGGCCAGACAGCGGCAAGATCTTTATGCTGATGTGCATACTCGGTAATGATATAGTTGCGCATGGTATCGCGTATTTCTTCAAAGCGCACCATATCGATGGGCTTATTGTTTTCAAAAATAGTGTTTTCGCGGAGTTCTAGTTTAATAAACCCGAGACCGCCGGAAGTCCCTGAATTGGGCTTCATAGCTAGAATCTTTTTTTGTTTCAGGAGATTCCACAAGAAATTTTTGTCTTTGGGAATTTCATCCGGACAATCCATAAGATATGTAAATCGGCCGCCGCATTGTTCATTTTCAACGTAGACAAAATATGCAGGCATGGTACTTTCGCAACCATTGCTGCTTAGAACATATTTTAAAGTTGTTTTGTCTAACCATTTTAGAAAATGATTATTCATAGGATGAAGCATAAAATAGGAATAATCCGGAATATAGTCCTTATAATTTTCTTCGTTTAAACCATATAATGATATGCGCCCCGGATAGAAACCATGTGCAAGAGCCCACTCTTTTTTATGCTTGTCCTGTATAGGAAATGCCATTTCATCATCGCGAAGTTTTTTGACAAACATTTCAGCCCATCGGTAGTCCATGCCCAGATTACGAACGGAAGTTAACAGTTTATCATAATTTGTCATTTTGTCACCCCTGTTTTTTAGAAATGCTTTTTACAGCCTCCAATACCATACTTCCTTTATCATACAACATTTTGCCCAAAAAGTCAAATCTTTTAATTGCAATCTGTCCAGAAAACAAAACAGGACGTGCCCGCGGGCACGTCCCTCGTACGGTCGAAAAACTTGCTCTACCGCAAGAACACCTTCATAAATACTTTGCTTATCCATATTACATTCACAAAGAATCAAAAAACTCTAATGACGGAGATTCATCGAGAATCCCCGTCATTTCTTGCTTTTCACGAAATCGTTCTCTGCCGTACCGTCGTACGCCGACGAAAACGATTTCGCAAAATATACCTTCGTTTTTCGACGCCTTTGTCAGCGTGTCGACTTTATCGACATGCTGAGGACGTGCCCGCGGGCACGTCCCTATGTGGTTTAATTATTCTTCTTCAAAAGCATCTTTTCCAAGACCGCAGATGGGGCAAACCCAATCTTCCGGAACATCTTCCCAGGCTGTACCCGGAGCCACGCCGTTTTCCGGATCGCCTGCCGCAGCATCATATACATAGCCGCAGGGGCATACATACTTTTTCATGCTTTAAACCTCCTTTTATAAGACAAGTGACGGAGCTGTGTAAACTCTCGCGGCGAATTCGCTGTCCAGAGAA
>JAZROH010000053.1:0-12968 GCA_045648645.1 Clostridia bacterium
CTGGCTTTACCACACCTGCGCCAAGCCCCTGCAGAAGAAGCGCGGAGCGATTGTATTTTGCGAGTGCTTCCTCCGCGGGCGCGGCAAATTCAATCACTTCGTTTTCTACCTTCGGCTCGCTCGGTGCATCGGGCGCAGCCGCTTCCACCTTACCCGCCTTCGAAATGCGCTGCATAATAACAGCCGCTTCGGCGCGGGTGGTGTTGCCGGCAGGGTTAATGTTTCCGTAGCCGTCACCTTTAATAATCCCGCTTGCAACCATTGCGGAAACGCTTTCAAGCGCGTAATCGGCAACGGCTGCCTTATCTGCAAAAGCGTCAAGCGCTGCCGCATCAGCCATGGCAAGCTTTTCCGCCATTTTCATGCCGCGGGCTGCAATGGTCATCATGTCCTGTCTGGTAATTGCCGCCTCAGGGCTAAAGAGGTTTTCACCAACACCGTTTAAAATGCCAAGTGCTTTCCCTGCCGCAATTTCTTTTGCGTATTCTCTTTCTGCAGGTACATCCGCAAAGTTTTCCGCATTTTCTGCAGTAAAGCCCAGGGTGCGAACGAGGAAGCCTGCAAAATCACCGCGGGAAATATTTTCAGCGGGTGCATAGGTGCTTTCGCCCTTCGCATTGATAATGCCCTGCGCCTGCATTTCGGAAATAGCTTCCTCTGCCCATGGATATTCTGCAAGGTCATCAAAACTTGAAGCGTTGATATTAGATAAATCTACCTTCTGGGCAGGCGTAATCTTATAGAGCGCAGGTTCTTCTTTTCCAAGCGTAAAGCTTATAGAGCCATCCCCGCTCTTTTCGCCCGTTTTGGTAAGCCCTATGGGCGAAGCGGTATACGCACCCACGCGGATTTTGCCGTTTGCGCTCACAAGCGGAATATTAAATTCCATTTCTTCGTTGCCGCGGTTATGCGCCATAAGGAACATTTCACCTTTTTCGTTAAACCATGTGCGCCACATGGGGTCCTTATACGCTTCCGCTTCATAAAAACGCTCGTTGAATTTCGTAATCCCTTCCTTATTATAATACGCAAAGAGCACGGGCACTTCTTCTTTTAAGAAGGTGCAAAACTGGGGCCAAACGTCCATGGTGTAAAGTGCCTGCATGGGTGTCCATGAATCATGCCCTCTTGCATCATCGATGGAATAGAAGCCCGTTCCGGCATAGCCTGTCCCTTCGCCCACTTCAAGGCCGCGGTAAACAGAGCCCCGCGCCGTATCCATCGGCGGGAAAATGTTGTTCTTTTCATAGGATGCCGCAAGCTCCATAATGGGAAGGCGGGAGTGATAGCTTTGGATTCCCTCACCCACCTGTGAAACCTTAAAGGCTGTATCGCCCATCGCATAGGTATCGTGAAAGAAAACATCAACATATTTCGCCGTTTCTTTGTGATTACCAAAGTCTACAATATAAATCGGATGATTTTTATCGATGGAGCGAATGAGGCGGAAGCTGTCCTCCAGCTGCTGCTTCATTTCAGGCGTAATGCCTGCGCCAAGCGGCTCGTCAATAACCGCCCATGCCCAAACGCGCGGGTCATCCTTTAAGGCTTCTAAAATAGAGCGCGTATGCATTTCGCGGTTTGGATGCGCTGCAGATTCGCGACCATAATATAAACAGAAAAGTCCCTTTATATTGTTTTCCGTAAGTGCGTCCAACGTCTGTTGCCGAATGTCCAGATTACTTGGCTCGCCAAGACCCGTCTGTACAACGTTAAAGCCGGCTGCGGCAACCTCATCATAGCTCGGCGTATCGGCATGATAAGCAATTATAGGATTAAAAATCTCGCCCGTTCCGTTTTCGCGCCACTGCATATCCGGCATCCAGAGAGGACGGTCATATACATAATAGTTTTCGCCCCACTCCCGAATCACTTCCCCGTTTTTATCGAGAAGCTCCGCCTTCAGGCGGTACTTTTCTTCCTTTACGGTAAAGAGAGAAACCGGATATGTATATTTCAGCTCATGCCCCAAAAATTTTACGCCGTCCTTTTGGTCGAGCACCGTTTCGCCATCCAGATCATAAATGGTAAATCTTGCCGAAACGTCGGTAGCCTCAGGAGAGTCTGCCGCGTAGTACGGGTTAAGATACATAAAGGCATTGCCCTCTTTTTCATCCGGATAGTGAAACACGTGGTCGGCAAAGAAATCGTACGGCTCGGGTCCGCCCGAAAGGGTGAGCTTTACGTCATCGAACTTCGCCACACCGTTATTATACATACGCAGGTAAATTTTCACCTTTGCCGTTTCCGTTGAGGTGGTGAAAATATACTTATGCTCCACCCAGCGGTTATTGGTGTTTTCATAAACGCCTGCGCTGTCGGTTGCATATTCAGAAAGATAGTCCCCATTCTCCTTATACTGCTCGATCTTAATAGCTGCAAAGGCATTTGCCTCATGAGGCTCCACGTTTATCCATGTGCTTACCTCATACATCGAGCCCGGTACGGGGATTTCCACCATCTGCGCCGCCCACGGGTGACGCTCGCCTTGGTCATTTGCAATTTTAATAAAGTTTTTTCCGGAATTGCCCCCGCTTGTTTCGAGGGTAATATCCTGAAACTGTTCCTGGCTCATATAGCCCCAGCCGGGATTCTCCTCCGTAGACGTTGCTTCCTCAAAGCCGGCATTTATAATGGGAATTTCATCCCCGATTTCTGCCGCTATTGCCATTGGCGGCAGAAGGCCGACGCTGAGTGCCAAGCACAGCACCAGCGTCAATATTTTCACTAAACCCTTCTGCATAATTTTCTCCTTTTCTGTCAACGCATTATATGCTTTTTCCGTTATTCAGCCGCTACCGGAAGGGAAAGCGGAACTGTTTTAGTAATTGTTGCAAGGGAGTCAACGGAATCAAATACAAAGCTCTTCACTGCATATTTTACATCGGCTGTGGAAGCAGGTACATCAATTTCTTTATCCAGCGTAAACATATTTCTGCTGTTTTTGGTCACATTGTTTACATCTACAGAATGCAACTTCTTTACACCGCCTTCAATTTTATAAACAGCATGCATAACATCAATGGAAGTAACGTCTGTTCCTACCATGCTCGCCGGGGCTGCAAAGAACGCCTTAATTTTGCCACCTTCGGCAGGCAGCGTTTCTAACGGCTCACCATATAAGGCTGACACAATTGCAGCATCAGCGGCATATTTTGAACTGTCATCTGTATTTGCAGAACGTGCAAAACTGCCTGCTTTAAAATACTCAACCTCAGGGGTGATTTTCTCGAGAGCCCAGTCATCTAAATATACATTATAGTACTGCCATGAATTACCTACAAAAAAAGTTAGATAATTCTGTGTAAAGGCACCTTCCTTGATTTCAAAAACTTCTTCGAAGGTTACCCATTGGTTTGCAACCGAGAAATCTAATGCAAAAGAGTTTGCATTTATAAGCTCTGGTCTTCCATCACCATTGCTGGGATTTACACCGGCTCCTGCATTCAGATAAAGATACATTTTTGCAGGCGTGCCCTCCATCAATGCTTTTATACGAAATCTATATAAGCCTGCCGGATAACTGGTGCTAGCGCCGTTAGCGTCTGTATAGCTAGGCACCATCGCAAAATTGACTGTTCCCTGGTCTCCCGGTTTCACCTTTACAACCATGCCCTCAACCTGCATGCCCTCCGGAAGCGTACTACCTTCTACATATTGTGCAGAACCGTTTTCGATATCTGCACATTCTCCTCCGGTTTCCCAGAGTGTTTCTGCCCCCGTGGGCATCGCCATCATCCCTAATACCAGGGATACTGCCAAGACCAATGTTAAAATTTTGCGTTTCATGTGTGTTTCTCCTTTCAATATGAAAAAATTTATTTTTATCGGCATCCGCCGAAGGGGTTCAGTTATTTTTCGGGAAATACCGCCCGAAACGGTTTCCAGGCAATCTCGGGGTAGAATTTATGACCGCCCTCGCCCACAAGGAGCTTGCAATTTTCCGGTGCGCCTTCCTTCTTATAAATCTCCTCGATTACCTTATAGACCTTACGCACACCGTCTATCCGAAAGCCATCATCAACATTTCCCGCAACCACCAAAAGAGGACGCGGCGCAATCATGCACGCCATTTCACCCATATCAAAATACTGCGCCATCCCAGGTATGTAGTTACAAACGCAATGCTTGCGCATAGCAATGGAACGGTCAAAGCTGCAGACGGAGCAGGACGGCATTACTGCCTTTATTCGCGGCTCAAGGCACGCCGTGTAATAGCTTGCCGTGCCGCCGCCGGAATTTCCCATAATGGCAATTCTGCCCGTATCCACCGCGGGGAACTGCGCCAGCGCATCAATGGCGCGGCTTATATCCCATGCCCGTTCGCGAAGGAGCGTTCTTCCCATGAGAAGTGCCACCATGGCGGGATGCTCACACGTTGTGTTTTTCCATAGGAATTTATCGCGGGCGCACACGCGCTCGCCAAAGCCCCTTTGCTCTACCGTTAAAACGGCGTAGCCCATTTCAAGCGCTTGTCTGCCGTAATCGGCATCGTTTCGAATGGCGGCTTCGTCCCCATCATACAGCGGACGGCCGAGAGAAATGTGCATCCCCGTGCTATGCCCCTGCAGGCAAATGACGAGCGGATGCTTTTCGCCTCCCGTTTTCGGCACAAGCAGGTGGCAGGGGACGGATGCGTTTTCTTCCGTATCAAAGATAAAACGCGTTTCCGTATATGTATCCGTTTCCGTCTGCCACTCCACACGTACATTTAAATCTACCGCTCGGGGCACTGCACCTAAAAGCGCAGCAAACCTTTCCTTGACCTGTTCCTTCCATGCACTGTAGTCCTTCGAAGGGTCAAAGGCGAGAAGCGGTTTTTGGGTCCGCAGGATTTCTTCATGACATCTGTCCGGTGAAAAAGTAAACATTTTCTCACCCCCTTTATTGCTTTTATAGACAATTTTTACCTTTTGTTTTGATTTTTCTTGTCTACATTTTATAGTATACCTTGCGTTTTCACCGTTTGTCAACTGTACATTCTTTGCTTAAATTTGACAAAACCGTGTTGTTTTTTTCTTATTTTTTATTGCGTTTTCGGCATTTTTGAAAAAATATTGATAATTTTACAAAACAATATATTGACTTTTCCGCGAATTTCCTGTATACTGTTTATAAAGCGAATAAAACCATTGTCGAAAGGCGTGTTTTTTATGCGTAATTTAGAAATACCCCTTAAAAACTTAGACATTCATCCCGGTACACCGCATCTCGTGGATTGTGACCGCCGCTGGCGCGGAGACCACGTTTATTCCACTGACAATTTATACTACGTAAAAAAAGGCTCTCTTGTTTTGAACATTGATGAGCAAAGCTACATTGTGCGGGAAAAGCAGCTTGCCCTTCTCCCCGCGGGTCACCCCCATTCCTACTGGCTTGTGCCGGGCATGTCCACCTCAATTATCATGTTTAACTTCCATGCGTTTTGTCATGGCGAGAATTTCTTTGAGTTTTTGGGACTTGCGGACGATAATCATGTTGTAGATGTTCCAGAAGAGGAGATTATGCAGTGCTATAATCTTATGAAAGAGTCTTTCCTCAGCGAAACCTTTATTTCCCAGTATGTTATGTGTGCTGCGCAGCATGCCGTCCTTTGTGGTATATACGCAAAGGCGCGAATTACGCATGAAGAAGCAAAGCGGGAATTCCACGATGTAATTGCTTATATGAAGGAACATGTAACAGAGGACCTTTCGCTTTTGGATGTTGCAAACGAATTCCACTTTAATGCCAGCTATTTTGCTGCGAAATTTAAAAAGCAAATGGGACTTTCGCCGATGAAATACTTTGCACAGCTTCGGGCAAGGCATGCGGCAAAGCTTTTGAAAACCACGGATATGTCCGTCCTGTCCGTTGCCTCCGCCACAGGTTTTTCCGATATTTACTATTTTAAAACGTTCTTTGCAAAGCATATGGGCGTTCGTCCCGAGCAATTTCGGGATACCTTTGTCCGCCCGCCGGAGCTTCGGCGCACGGAGTTCTAATGCGATGGCATTATAGCAGTAAAATGAGGCGAAAATGGAAGAAAGCAAAAATAGAATTTGACAAATGGCAAAATTTGTGATATACTTTGATTGCCTAATCTAACTGAAAAGGAAAAAAATTTAGGAGGTTCATTATGAAGAATTGGAAAAAAGCAGTATCAGTAGTTTTGGCTCTTGCATGTGTATTTACCTTTGCAAGCTGCGGCAAATCCACCACAACGTATAAATTTGCCAGCGGCGGCACAAGCGGTACATACTATGCAGTTGCAAACGCAATGGCGCCCATTATCGGCGGTGCCGCAAACATGACCATCCGTGTTGACTCCACAGGTGCATCCAAGGCAAACATTCAGCTTATCAACAACGGTGAAGTTGATTTTGCCATCGTACAGAACGACGTTATGGACTATGCCTATAAGGGCACAGACCTCTTTGCAGGCGAACAGATTACAAGCTTTGCCACCGTCGGTGCTGTTTATGCAGAGGTTTGCCAGATTGTTGCAACCCCCGATATTGAAACCGTTGCAGACCTTAAAGGCAAAACCGTTTCTATCGGCGACTCCGGCAGCGGTGTTGAATTCAACGCCATCCAGATTCTTGCCGCATACGGTCTTTCCAAAGAAGATATCACGGTTGTAAATGCTGACTTCGGTAACTCTTCCGAACAGTTCAAAAACGGCGCTATCGACGCATTCTTCTGCACCGCAGGCGCTCCCACAACCAACATTACCGACCTTGCAAGCTCTGCGAAGGAATTCAAAATCCTAGGAATCGATGATGAGCATGTTGCAGCCCTGAAGGCTGATTATCCCTTCTACTCTGCATATCCCATCCCCGCCGGCACTTATAACGGCGTTGAAGAAGATGTACAAACAGTTGCAGTAAAGGCTACCATCATTTGTAAGGCAGACCTTCCCGAAGAAGATGTTTATAACTTCACAAAGGCACTCTTTGAAAAGGAAGCGGAGCTCGAAGCTGCACATGCTAAGTTTAAGGAACTCACACTTGAATATGCAACCGATGTCGGTTCCGTTCCCTTCCATGCAGGTGCACAGAAGTACTATAACGAAGTTCAGTAATGCATTTTTCAGTTAAAAAACTGATTTGGACAGCGGCCGCAGCTTTCATATTAGTTGCGGCCGTCGTTATACTATCGCAAAGTCGCGTCCCCTCTCTCCTTCTTCTGGATAGAGAAACAGGAAAGGAATACGCTCGTTTTCCCTTTGGGGAGAATGACTCCTTTTCCATAACGTTTATTCATTCCGTAAATCAGTCCCCGGTTACCGACTATTATAAAAGAGAGAAGGACGATACGCTTTTATTATACTCTACAAAGTTTCACGCTTTTGGTGCAGGTATGCCCGAAAGCTGGCCCGAGGGCGCGCATGTTGAAACCTCGCCCGACGGTATTTTGGTAACCAATCTCCACATTACCCTTCCGGATGTCACCTACATCGTGGGTACTGTGTCTGACCACACGCTGCGCATCGGCGGCAAAACCGTAAGTCTTCGTGACCTGTGCGGCAAAAACGCCGAAGTTCTCTTTAAACTCACATAAAGGAGGATACCCATGAAAGACCCCGAAAAAATAAACATGCAGGACGCCGCGGATGCTCCCATCAATGCCGATGCACTCATGGCTGAGTTTGACCGCGAGTCCAACACCAGACAGTTTACTGGTAAGAAAAAAATCGTCATCAATGTTTTGATGGTCTTTTTTGCCGTCTTTGCACTTTGTGTTGCGCTGCTCGGCAGATTCTTAAATAAGATTCCCTTCTTATCCACCGTTATGGTCTGGCCCGGCAACTGTGCCGTGTTTTTAGCACTTATTCTACTCATTGCCTATTTAATTTACCCTGCCTATAAGAAGCAGGCAAAGCGAATCAATTTTATTCCCTGGTATGATTATATACTGGCCATTCTCGCTTTCCTATGCTTTATGTATATTGCGATTAACGCCCGTGAAATTGCCATTCGCGCAATTAACATTAACACCACCGACAAAATCGTTGCCATTATTTCCATTCTGCTACTCGCCGAAGCCTGTCGCCGTGTTGTGGGACTTCCCATTTTATGCGTTATCGCCGCTCTGATTGCGTACACCTTTTTCCAGGGTACAACCTTCACCCGCTTTTTGCAGACGCTTGCCTATACCAAGGACGGCATTACGGGCACGCCGCTCCAGATTTGCACAAATTATCTGGCGCTGTTCATCCTGTTCGGTGCGTTCCTTGAAAAAACAGGTATTGGCGCGTTCTTTGTAGACCTTGCAAACTCGGTTGCCGGCTTTGCAAGCGGCGGACCGGCGAAGGTTGCCGTTATTTCCAGTGCGCTGGAAGGTATGTATTCGGGTAGCTCCGTTGCCAATACCGTAGGTAGCGGCTCTATCACTATTCCGACTATGAAAAAAGCAGGCTATAAGCCTGAATTTGCAGCCGCTGTTGAAGCTGCTGCCTCCACCGGCGGGCAGATTATGCCCCCGATTATGGGTGCTGCGGCGTTCCTGATGTCGGAAATCACGGAAATTCCTTACATCACCATTGCAGTAGCGGCAATTCTACCGGCTATTTTGTACTTCGCCGGCATCTTTATGATGATACATTTCGAGGCTAAGAAGCTTGGACTGCGCGGTCTTGCGAAAGAAGACATCCCGCATTTCGGCAGACTTGTTCTGCACCGCGGTTATCTCCTTTTGCCCGTATTTGTGCTCGTATTCCTCATGGGCAGAGGCATGACCCCCGCTTACTCGGTATCCCTTGCTATTTTAACAGCCATTATCGTAAGCTTCTTTTCAAAGGACACCCGCCTCTCTCCCGGAAAATTTCTGGAAGCACTCACAGGCGGTACACGAAGCACCATTGCGGTTGCCATCGCTTGTGCCGTGGCGGGTAACGTTGTTGGTCTTGTAAGTCTTTCCTATCTCGGGCAGGAGCTTATGGACCTTTTGATTATCGTTTCCGGCAGTAGCCTATTTTTAGCTTTGGTTCTCGTTATGCTTGCCTGTATCGTTCTCGGTATGGGTGTTCCCACTACCGCAAACTACGTAATTATGGCAACCATGGCAGCGCCGCTGATTTTAAAGATTGCGCCCGAAACACCGGTACTTGCCGCGCATATGTTCGTATTTTACTTCGGCATCGTAGCGGACATCACACCGCCGGTAGCGCTCGCCGCCTACGCGGGCAGCGCCATTGCAAAGTCCGAACCGCTAAAAACCGGTATTACCGCAACGCGCCTTGCTATCACAGCATTTATTATTCCTTTCATATTTGTACTGCAACCAAAAATGCTGTTCATTGATGCAAGCGTATTTGAAGTTATCAAGATTGTTATTACCGCCTTTGCCGGTATCGTAGCAATTTCTGCCGGTATGGAAGGCTTCTTCCGTACGAAGCTTCACTGGTTGGAACGCATTTTCGTTCTCGCTGCAGGTCTTTGCCTGATAACACCCGACACGCTGACGGACATCATTGGCATTGCCGCCTTTGCTCTGTTTATTGTGTATCAGTCATTTCGGGTAAAACGTGTACAAAACGCATAAAACCTTAATGACGGAGATTCATCGAGAATCTCCGTCATTTCTTGCTTTTTACGAAATCGTTCTCTGCCGTACCATCGTACGCCGACGAAAACGATTTCGCAAAATATGCCTTCGTTTTTCGATGTCTTTGTCAGCGTGTCGACTTTATCGACACGCTAAAAGCCGTGTGACTTTTGTTGTCACACGGCTTTTGCTTACCCTGATTATTCGGGGAGATTACGCGCTAAAGAAGCGTTTGTATATCGGCTGTCTTCCGTAACTTCTCTCAAAACAGTAAAATCAGGCGGAATAACAAATGCCTCTCCTTCATGCGAAAGTTCAACTTCCAAAAACGCCTTATCTGTCCAGAATGGAAAAACATCAATTTCAAGCATATGATTTCCATGCGGAACGCAGTAGCGTACCTTTTCAATTGAGCGTCTTTCAGGGTCAGCCTTTTTTAAAAGCTCTATATATTCTGCCTCTGTAACTTCCGTTTCCGTTTCCATACGCCTAATGGCAGAAATACGCTTTTTGACGGTTTTTATATACGTTACAGCTTCGTTTTCTGTTATCTTCCGTATCCGTACACTTTCCCCAGCCGCGCCCAAAAGATATGTCTGTTTAATGTCCAATCTTCGCTCGGCTTTTTCATGCAATGTCGCCTCACAAGGCATGGCAATTAAAAATTTTCTTTCGATTTCATATCCGGATTTTGTTTGCATACATTTACCTCATTAATTAAACGTTCGGCAATATATAAAAGGAACCACCAAAGCGTGACGGCTGCTTCGACGAACCCAATGTCTTCTGCTTACTTATTCCCGCAGCCATGAAAAAGACCGACGATAAACGTCGGTCTTTTTCATGGCTGCGGGAATAGGATTCGAACCCATACAAAGTGAGTCAGAGTCACTCGTGCTACCTTTACACAATCCCGCAACATCTGCAACGTTTAATAGTATAGCACAATCCATGTTTTTTGTCAAGGATTTTTTTGAAAAAAATAATTTTCTTTGTATTATCAGCCGGCTAAATGTTCAATCAAAATTTTAAACCCAATTCCAATTAAAATAATGCCACCGGCAACCTCTGCACCCTTTTTAAACTTTTCACCGAACACCGCACCAATTTTTACACCGATTGCCGAAAGCAAACATGTTGTAATACCGATAAGGGTTGCAGCCGAGAAAATTTCAACGGAAAGCACCGCAAATGAAATACCGACTGCCAGCGCATCAATACTCGTTGCAACAGAAAGCACCAGCATCGTTTTAAAATCGAGGGATGCACATTCCTCGCCTTCTTCTTCCTTCCCCATTGCTTCATACAACATCTTAACACCCAAAAACAATAAAAGTGCAAAAGCAATCCAATGATCAAACGCTTCAATTTTACTTGCAAAGTTAATTCCCAGGAAATATCCGATTATGGGCATAATCGCCTGAAATGCACCGAAATAAAGTCCCACCAAAAGCGCGTGTCTTATGCGAAAATGCTGCATGCTCAGTCCTTTGCACATGGCAACGGCAAACGCATCCATGGAAACGCCTATGGCTGTAATCAAAAGTGTTATAAGTTCCATTTTTTTCTTCCTTTTTTGTTTTTATCTATTATACTCTTTTTATTTTCTTCTGTCAATGCACTGCATGGAAAAATTCTTTAAAAATTTCTTTCCTTAAAATTAAAAAAATATGTTGCAATTTCTTTCCTTTTGCGGTATAATTTGTAGAGTTAATATCAAGAGAGGAAGCGAATATTTATGAGCAAATTCTTAGACCGAATTATTGAACGCGCAAAAACTGACAAAAAAACAATCGTTCTCGCCGAAGGCGAAGACATCCGCACCATCCGCGCTGCGGCCATGGTACTGGAAAGAGGGATTGCCAACATCATCATTTTAGGTGATGAAGCCGACATGAACAAAATGGCGGCAAGCGAAGGTCTTGACATCAGCGCAGCGAAAATGATTAACCCCGCAAAGGCTGAAAATCTGCAAAAATTTGCAGATGAGCTTTACGAACTTCGCAAAGCAAAGGGTATGACCCCCGAAAAGGCTCTCGAAACTGTACAGAACAATCTCTACTATGGTGTTATGATGGTAAAGCTTGGTCTTGCAGACGGTATGGTAGCAGGTGCAGTAAACTCCACCTCTAACGTACTTCGTCCGTGCCTCCAGATTTTAAAGACCGCACCCGGCACAAAGCTTGTATCTGCCTTCTTTGTAATGGTTGTTCCGGATTGCGAATACGGCGAAAAAGGTGCTTTCATCTTTGCTGACTCCGGTCTTAATGAAGATCCGGATGCTGATGCCGTATCAGAAATTGCTATTTCTTCTGCAAAATCTTTCCGCACCCTTCTCGAAGCCGAGCCGAAGGTTGCCATGCTTTCCTATTCCAGCTACGGCAGCGCCAAGAGCCCGCTTGTAGAAAAAATGCAGCAGGCTACTGCACTTGCAAAAGAAAAGGCACCGGAGCTTGCGCTGGATGGCGAACTGCAGCTTGATGCTGCCATTGTTCCCGAAATCGGTAAATCCAAGGCACCCGGTAGCCCCATCGCAGGCGAAGCAAACGTTCTTGTCTTCCCTGACCTCAATGCAGGTAATATCGGCTATAAGCTTACCCAGCGTCTTGCCAAAGCTGAGGCTTATGGTCCTATCACACAAGGCATTGCAAAGCCTGTAAATGACCTCTCCCGCGGCTGCAGCGCAGAGGATATTATGGGTGTTGTTGCCATCACTTGTGTACAGGCACAAAACCAGTAAGAAAGGAAGGAATCATTTTGAAGATTTTAGTTATAAATGCAGGCAGTTCTTCTTTAAAATATCAGTTTATTGATATGGATGATATGCGTGTTATCGCAAAAGGTCTTTGCGAACGCATTGGTATTGACGGTCGGCTCAAGCACACGCCCGCAGGCTGTGACACGGTTGTGATTGAAAAGGACATGAAGGATCATACCGATGCCATCGGCATGGTTATTGATGCTCTTACCGATAAGGAACACGGTGTAATCTCCGGCATGGATGAAATCTCCGCTGTTGGGCATCGCGTAGTACATGGTGGCGAGCTGTTCTCCGAATCTGTTATCATTGACGAAGGCGTGAAAAAGTCCATTGAAGCATGTATTGAGCTTGCACCCCTTCATAATCCTGCAAACCTTACAGGTATCGTTGCATGCGAAAAAGTAATTCCCCATGCAAAGCAGGTTGCAGTATTTGACACGGCATTTCACCAGACAATGCCCCCCGAGGCTTATCTGTATGCCCTGCCCTACGAATACTACACACAGCACAAAATTCGCCGCTATGGCTTCCACGGCACATCTCACAAATATGTAACCGGCCGTGCCGCAGAACTTCTCGGCAAACCCGTTGAAGAATTAAAACTTATCACGCTGCACCTTGGAAACGGCTCCAGCCTTGCTGCTGTTGACGGCGGTAAATCCGTGGATACCTCCATGGG
>JAZROH010000054.1:0-12741 GCA_045648645.1 Clostridia bacterium
TTTACACCAAAGGCTGTTAAAAGACTGAAGCTGGCTGTTGGCGATATCGTGAAAATATGCTTCGAGGACGAAGCCATTATCATTGATAAATACGAGCAGGGGTAATTTGGAGCTACTTGAGCCACTTGGGGACGTAAAAAAGATACCAAAAAATGTACGTCCCCAAGTGGCTTTTTATATAAAAATGCTCACCTATATCCAGTATAAGTGAGCACTCAAGTTATTTGATTTTTTCAGCCTCAGCCAGCATGTTTTCTATAAAAATTCCATATCCTCTGGTTGGATCATTCACAAATACGTGTGTCACAGCTCCCACAATTCGGCCATTTTGCAGGATGGGTGAACCGCTCACGACTGTTGTCAATAGGGGACAACATTTTTCTTTATTATTAAAAATTGAGGCGAATAATGAGGTTAATTATGATGCTAATGATGTTAATGTGAGGTTAATTGATGATGCAAATAACAATTAGTATCAGTTTTGTACAATAGGACTTCTACATTTATATGATTGGAGAGCCACACTTTTGTAATAAAAGTTATAAAATTTTTGTTACAAAAAAGACAGGATTTTCATCCTGTCTTGATTGGTTTGTAATCATTGTTTTCTGCCTATTAATACCATGGAAAATGATATGGCACAGCCATAATTGGCTGGGTTTTCTTGCGTGTTTACTCATTTTTATCATCCAATAGAATTGTACCGTATAATATTTAATTATTCAAGTGTTTAGGGACAAAAACAGCCCTGCTCCAAAACAATACCTATTGCAAATCAATCAACAAATGGTATTTGAGGTAACACTAACCATTTGGCTATTTTGTTATATTTTAAAGCTAATTCTTTAACAATACTTGCTGCATATTTCACACCAGAAATTAATTTGCCTGTTTTTGATTCAGGATCAGCACATTCTACGAGGAAACGTTCAATTTTTTTTAATGCTCCTGTTTTTGTAATTTCCTCCTTTGTATTACATGAGTCTAATGTTTTAAGAGCCGAACTTATTTTGGCACATTCGTCGTCAAATTCCGTTGATTTATTTTCTGCTTCGCTACGCAAGTCATTGAAGTCACCTTGTAAACCATTTATTAAATCTCTAATTTCAATAGTTACAGTGGAAGATGCAGATGACTCTGCCGTAGAATTGGCCGAAACAGTAATTGTAGGATTGTTTTGTGGCATATAAATGTTCTGTATAACTGGTCCGTAATTAGTTTCCATTTTTCTTTCAACTCCATCTAGTAATTTTCGTATATCTACATCTTCAAAAGCATTTTGACATTGCACCATTTGTCTTCCTTTGCTTTCAGCAAGAAGTACTTTTTTATAATCAAAAAGCCATGTGCACTCATCTGAACATATACATGGTATTTGCTCTGTTATATTAATTTGATTGTACTGATTGTTTATCTCCTCGAAGGTTGTTCTAATTATTGTTAGCAGTTCTTGTCTCTCGCGAAAATTCGTACCACCAACTTTAATCTCAATATATCTGTCAGCCAAATTATCGTGTAATCTAACTAAAGCATATGCATCGTGATATCGTAGATAGGCCCCTTTCTTCCAGCATTGCTTTACACCTTTGATAGTTTCAAGATATCGATTAATTGAAACTATAAATCGTGTCATTACTCCAGCCGGGACAAAATCGTACTCATATCGGAAGGCAAGAGACTCCTCTCTTGGAAAACTGTAATCCAAGTATATAGTTTTATTATCAAGTAATTCTGCAACTAAGTATTTAGATTCAGAAATGTCAAATATTAGTTGGAATTTTTTCATTAAACTTAATAAATGTATATGTCGTTCTGGGGGATAACACACAGCATCTTCCCATATAATTGGAAGATCATCAGCATGTAATATGCCGTTTCTACCTTTTAAGTACTTCTCTTGTTCATCCAACACCTTATAAACTGCATCTGTCCCCCATTCAGAAGAAAGAATAACTAAATTTTTAAGTATTGGGTCATCGTGATAATATAAAACAATTCCTAAATCATGCAGATATTTTATAAGACTTTTGGCTTCATCAACATCAACATTAAATCTTTTGCAAATTTTTAAATATTCGCTATACGGAATGAAGTTATCTCGTTTAGAAAGTTTTTCTAAAGTATCACGAATATGCTTCCAAGAAGGCAACCAAGAAGTTTTCATAAGAGGAAGATTTACGGCAACTTCTTTGATTCTTTTTTTGAGTGTTCTTATACCGATATTGTCTTTACAACTAACATAAACAATATCAATAATTTGCGAAAATCTTTCCTTATAATCAATATCGTCTAATCTATGTAAGCGACCAAGATCACTATCACATTTATTGACAACGATAATTATAGGACTATCTCCAGCTAAACTTTGTATTGTTTTTAACCAATAATCTATCCTTCCATATTCATCCTCAGCAAGAGCATCCCAAACCAATAAATAAAGAGAACGTTTTGTTAAGAAGAATTGATGTGTTGAATGATAAATTTCTTGACCACCAAAGTCCCAAACATTTAATCTATATTTTTGTCCGTTTTTGGAAAAAGACCATGATGCAATATCAATGCCTTCTGTTGAACCACTATCCTCGTATTTGTTGTGAATCAAACGATTAAGAAGACTGGTTTTTCCAACATGTCCTTGTCCTACAATAATCATTTTCGATTCATTAAAATAGAATTTAGGGGCATCAGATTCTTGTGACAATAAATACCTAATAATTTCTTTTCCTGATTGCTTTAAAATTTCAGGGGGCAATTTTTCCTCTAGCGGTGTATTAAAAAGCGTCAACCTAGAAAGATACCTAAGTTGGACCATCGAATGAGGAAGGGAAGATATTTTTGTTTCAACCAGATATAAGTGTTGTAAAAATAGCAACTCCCCTATTTTATCTGGAATAGTTTCAATTTCTGATCGGGTTAGATAAACTCTTTTCAAGTTTCGCAACTCAAAAAAGCTTTCGGACAAAGATGTTTCCAAACAATTAAAGCCAATTTCTTGAATAGATTGAAGCAATAACTGTTTGGGCACCTGATTAAAGTTACAATCAAAAATATCTAAATGTACTAAATTAGGAAGATTAAACGGTACTTCGCTTTCAAACTGGATTTCACAATTTGACAAACTCAGAACTTGCAAATTTCTTAACGACTCGATTTTAGCTGATAAAATCAACGAGTTACTTGCTTCAACTTTATGTATTCCTTCATCGGTTCTCAAAGAACCTGAACGGTTATTGCCTAAATATAGCATTTTTAAATCAGGCAAATCCCAAAGTTCATCGGGTAGGGTAGTTAACCCGCAACTTGTCAAATCAAGTGCTTGCCACTTCAACGCCTTAGCATCCTGTATTAATTGAAGTAGTTCTTCATTACTAAGTAATGTATATTTGCGTTTGTAAGGTATATATAGGCCAAATCTGCCACAAGTATCACTTATATGATGTTTTTTTGGATCGAAAAGTTTATAAGTATCTTTTTGTTGCCATAAAACACTCATGATAATCACTCCAATCTATTTTTAGTAATTATATCACATATAGCAACAAAATTCTACAATTTTTTCCATTTTATTGTATGTGTGCATTGTTAGAAAACATTAATCCCGCATTTGCCCTTGCAAATAAGATGGTATTATGATATTAGTTAATATTTCACTCCCCAAATCTATAAAGTTTCTAATTACAAAAACTCAATTATTTCCCCAATTCCAACATCAAGTTTTTCGCAAATACGAAGTAGGATATCAACACCGACCGATTCATCCTTGGTTAACTTTTGGACAGTGGTAGTGCTTATTCCTGTGAGTTTTCGCAAGTCAAGTTTAGTCATATTTTTATCAAGCAGAAGGTGCCACAGTTTTTTATAGCTTATTTTCATTTATCAGCACCGCCTTTTTGAGATTCTAAAAGTTTTACACTGCTGTTGCCGATAAGTGTTGTAAGTTGTTCTATCGCCATTGTATTCAGCCTTTTTAAGCGGTCACTTTGTGGAATTCCTTGCTTTATGAGTTCAGCATTCATACTTTCAAGATTAGAGAGCACTATAAGTTGCTGGATTGTAGCATAGTCCCGGATATTTCCTTTCTTATCAGGATTTTCAGCACGCCATTCCTTAGATGTTTTTCCAAACAAAGCTACATTCAGGACTTCTGCCTCACTGGCATAAGTTATTCCTTGTTGTGCCGGAGTAACCCCAAGCGGAATAAGCTTGTCCTTAATTGCGTCAGTATGTATTTTATAATTAATCTTTGAAATAGTTCTGTTTACATTCCATTCTAATGATAAACGACTGTTTTCATCAGATTTAAGCCGTTGATAATCTTTAATAATATATAGCTTAAATTCTGCAGATACCCATGAAGCAAACTCAAAGGCAATATCTTTGTGGGCAAATGTTCCGCCATATCTCCCTGATTTTGAGATAATACCAATAGCATTCGTATTTTTAATCCATTTTTTAGGAGACATTGTAAATGCATTTGCACCGGCGTCTTTTTTAAACCCCTCGAATTCGACGGGTTTAAAATCAGGGTTGTTTAACTGTTCCCATAAACCCAAGAATTCAATGGTGTCTTTATTTCTCATCCAGTTCTGTATTGTTGCAGTTGGATCATCACTTTTGTATCTTGCAATATCAGTCAGCGAAATATAATCATTCTCGTTACCTTCTGAGATTACAGTAATTTCATTACCGTTAGCATTTATGGTAGCCTTCATTTTCCTTCACTCCTATGTATCATTCTGTATAATAATATTATAGCATATATTATGCTATTTAGCAATATTATTTTCGCATTTGCGAAATTATTTGTTTTTCAAAGCAATTAATGCTCTCTCCTTACAGTTGTTGTAAACTTCTAAGCTCATAATTACAAGCTCGCCGACACCGTTTTTTATAATGTGAATTGCATTTTTAGTTTCTGAACAACGTTTGCTGAGTTCTCCTGTATTTTTAAGAGCTTTGATGTTTATAAACAAAGGCATATATTCAAGCACTTTAGCAACGTCTATCTCACCATCTATTATGTATGAACTGAGATAATTATCAAAAAAGTCTGCATCCATAATAACCATTTCGGGTGTACCATTGCGTGTAACATAAACCGGGATCTTGCACTCCTTGCAGTAATTAACAATGCCGCTTGTGTCCTTTAAATAAGATAATGGGATGTACTTTGACATACTAAAATCCTCCTTGTTTTTTTATTATTATAAATTTATCCTTCTATAAGGTAATAACGGTTAAAAAATATAAAATTAGGTCACTTGATGAAAAATGTAATGTAATTGTAATGTTATAATTGAAATAGTTCATTAATTCTCTTCGTATAATGCTCTTGGCTCATAATGACCATTACTTCGTATCCGTATTTTATAATGCTTATTGGCGCATCTGTTTTTAAACATCTTAGAGAAACTTCACTTGTAAGTTTAAGTGTTTTAATAGGGAATGAGTATGGGACACCGATATATTCTTTTGAGTAATCAACATTTCCGTTGGAGTCACGATATCTCATATGTTCATTGAAAAAATCAGAACTCATTATTACAAGTTCTGTATAACCATTTCTCGTAATAAAAATAGGTTCTTTAATTTGTTGACACATATCGCAGATAAATGTTGTGTCTTTTAATGTTGATAATGGAACAAATTTTGGCATATACTTTTACCCCCTTAAATTCTATTGTGGCTTAATTATGTCCATTTAATTTTTTGTTTTTATATAAAAATGCTCACCTATATCCAGTATAAGTGAGCACTAAAGTTATTTGATTTTTTCAGCCTCCGCTAGCATGTTTTCAATAAATATCCCATAACCTCTTGTTGGATCATTCACAAATACGTGTGTCACAGCTCCCACAATTCGGCCATTCTGAATTATAGGTGAACCTGACATGCCCTGAATAATACCGCCGGTAAGGCTTAGAAGGCGTTCGTCCGTCACCCGCACCACCATATTTTTTGCCCCCGGATTTTTTCGGTGCAGTATACGTTCAATTTCGATGGCATAGCCCTTTGGTGCGCCGCCCGCGATATCGCTGTACATCGTTGCCGTGCCTTTTTTTACCTGTGTGCTGACGGCAACGGGAATTTCTGCACCCGCGGCGGGTACGGACAGCGTCCCGTATAGTCCGATTTCCGTATTTTTTTCGATGCTTCCCTTATCCGCACCGAATACACCCCGCACGGCACCCGGTGCACCTTCCTCGCCTTTTGCAATATATACAATCTCGCAATCGGTAATGCTGCCGCCGGAAGAGGCAACTGCCGTACCGGTATCTGCGTCCTCAATCGGGTGCCCCAGTGCCGCATAGCTTCCGTTTTCGGGGATGGAAAATGTAACCGTCCCGATTCCTGCTGCGCTTTCCCGTATCCACAGTCCGATTTTATATGCACCGCCGTCGGTATAATACACCGGCGCAATCTGCACCTCGTGCGTTTCCCGTCCGCGGCTGACAGAAAGAGAAAGGGGATTACCTTCGCTTTCCTCCACGGCTTTTTCCAGTGCGCGGCTCCCGGAAAGCGGTACGCCGTTTACCGTCAAAATTCTATCCCCGGGCGCAATGCCCGCGTCCTTTCCCGGCGCGCGTCCCGTGCCCGGAATTTCCGAAAGGCCTATAACCAAAACGCCTTCCATATACATTTTTATGCCCACAGCCTCACCGCCGAGCACCACCTGCCGCGGCTCTACAACGCGTACCTGCGCCGTCTTTCGCAGTATGCCGAGCGCGGAAATATCCATCGAAAAAGTGCCGGACTCCGTCGGCGTGAGCGCTGTATTCTCCCCGACTTTTTCCACTAAAAAACCGCCCTCTGCCGCGCTTGGCACGGCAGGAGGCGGTAAAGAATGCGTCTGCCCTCTTAGCATGATAAACTCTGCGGGCAATGCGGAAAACTGCCCATATGTCCATACTGCAAACAAAATAAGCAGCATGCCAAGCGTTTTCAGCACATTTTTATATATGCGCATTTTTTCTTTCACCTCGCCATTATTTTTTCCGTCTTTCGCGAGGTTATAAGGACAAAAAAATGTTAATTTGCAAATTTCTTTCGTACTTTCTTTCGCAAAATCAAATAGCAGATTAAATGCGTGCCGCCGGTTAAAATCCATGAAATTGCGTAGGATATAAAAAGGGACGAAAGCGTATGATATTTTTCAAATACGGTGAAAATCCAAAAAACACGGAAAACACATGCGCCCATAATAGACACTGCCATGGGCGCAACGGCATAGCCGAGCCCGCGCACCGCGCCCATAATGGTATCCATAAGACCACATAGGAAATATGGAAGTGCAAGGAACAAAAAGCGCTGTGCCCCGTAAAAGATTACGTCCGGATCAGTGGAGTAAATGGACAAAAGCGTCTTGTCAAACAAAACAACCAGTCCCCCCAAAACCGCGCCGATGACGGTAACACAGCCACAGCACACCGCAAGGCCTTTGTCAATTCGCCCGAAGTTGCGGGCGCCCAGGTTTTGCCCCGTTAAGGTCAGCACTGTCTGATACATGGAATTCATTGCCACATATACAAAGCCTTCAATATTAGCGGCGGCAGAATTCCCCGCTACAATGGCTGTGGAATTAAAGGAATTAATGGATGACTGAATGAGCATATTGGAAATTGAGAACATACAGCTTTGAATCCCCGCCGGAATTCCGATGGCAACAATGGAAAGGACCTCCTGCTTATACAGCCGCAAACGTCCAAGTTGCAGTTTTACCACCCCGTCCTCATGGATAAGGCAAAGAACAACAAGGATTGCCGCCACAAACTGCGAAGCTGCCGTGGCAATCCCGACGCCCACCGCGCCCATGCCGAACGCAATCACAAAAAGAAGATTTAAGACTACATTCACCACGCCTGCGATGGCAAGAAAATATAAAGGACGCGTCGTATCTCCTTTGGCGCGGAGAATTGCCGTACCAAAATTATAGACAATGCTGGCAGGCACGCCTATGGCATAGGCTTTGAGGTACGCCGTGGCACTTGGCAGAATGTCCGCAGGGGTCCGCAAAAGCCGCATAAGCGCACCGGAGCAGAAAAACAAAACTGCACCTGCCAAAAGCCCGGTGATGATACTTAAAAGCACAGAGGTATGCACAGTCCGGCGGATGCCCTCCGCATTTTTCTCCCCGATGCCGCGGGCGACTACCACGTTGGTGCCGATGCTGAAGCCTATGCAAATATTGACAATCAAATTCACCGTAGATCCCGTAGACCCCACTGCCGCAAGCTCCGTCTGTCCCGCAAACTGCCCGACAACAATTACGTCCGCCGCATTAAACAAAAGCTGCAGAATACTGCTGAACATAATCGGGATAGCGAAAAGAAGTACATTTTTCAAAATTGGTCCTTCTAAAAGGTTTACGTCTTGTCTTCTAAGGCGCATCAGCCCACCTCCGTTACGGGCATACTCTATCACAAACCTGCCGGCTTGTCAAGAAAAATGCGGCAGAAAAAAATCTTTTGACATTTTCTACAATATATAGTATAATAATAAGATAGGAAGGTGGTATTTATGACAGGATACGGAAACGACAGTATATCGTCCCTTAAGGGTGCGGACAGAGTCCGTAAACGTCCGGGCGTTATCTTCGGGTCAGACGGGCTCGAAGGCTGTCAGCATGCTGTTTTTGAAATATTGTCAAACTCGATTGACGAAGCACGCGAAGGCTTCGGCAAGGTAATTGAGGTCACCCGTTTTATGGACAAGTCCATTGAGGTCAAGGATATGGGACGCGGTGTACCGATGGAATATAACCCGAAGGAAGAACGCTATAACTGGGAGCTTGTTTTCTGCGAAATGTATGCCGGCGGCAAATATGACAATAACTCCGGCAAAAACTATGCATATAGCCTGGGTCTTAACGGACTTGGAAGCTGTGCAACCCAGTATGCCTCGGAATATATGGAGGTTACGGTACAGCGCGACGGCTACCGTTACCAGCTTTTCTTTGAAAAGGGCGAAAATCAGGGCGGGCTTTATAAAGAACAGGTACGCTATCGCCACACCGGCACCACTATTAAGTGGCGCCCCGATTTGGAGGTTTTCACCGACATTGATATTCCCCTCGAATATTTCCAGACAACGCTTAAAAAGCAGGCGGTTGTAAATGCAGGCATTACCTTCAAGCTGAAAAACGAAACAAAAGAGGGCATGGAGGAATACGTATATTACTATGAAAACGGTATTTCCGACTACCTTACCGAGGTCTGCGGTGCGGAGGCGTTTACCGGTCTTGCCCGTTACGAATCGGAATGCATGGGCAGAGACAGAGAGGATATGCCCGACTATAAATTGCGCATGCAGGTGGTGTTCTGCTTTAATAACACGAATACCCTTTTAGAATATTACCATAACTCCAGCTTTTTAGAGCACGGCGGCTCGCCCGACAGGGCTGTAAAAAGCGCCTTTGTTTCCGCCATTGACGCTTACATCCGCGGGGCAAACAAATACAATAAGGGTGAATCGAAAATCACCTTTGCGGACATTCAGGACAGTCTTTGCCTTGTTATGAATTCGTTTTCTACCATGACGAGCTATGAAAATCAGACGAAAAAGGCAATTACCAATAAATTTATTGCGGAAGCCATGACGGATTTTCTCCGCAAAAACCTTGAAATTTATTTCATTGAAAACCGTATTGAAGCCGAGAAAATTGCGGAGCAGGTGCTTCTTAACAAGCGCAGCCGCGAAACCGCGGAAAAAACAAGAGTCAATCTTAAGAAAAAGCTGGCAAAGAATATTGACGTTACAAATCGTGTGCAAAAGTTTGTAGACTGCCGCACCCGTGACACAGAGCGGCGCGAGCTCTACATCGTGGAAGGTGACTCCGCGCTCGGCTCCGTAAAGCTTGCCCGAAACGCGGAATTTCAGGCGATTATGCCTGTTCGCGGTAAAATCCTGAATGTTTTGAAATGCGACCTGCCGCGAATATTCAAAAGTGATATCATCATGGATTTAATGCGGGTTTTGGGCTGCGGCATCGAAGTGAAAACGAAGGACTTCAACGCCTTTGACCTTGAAAATCTGCGCTGGGATAAAATTATTATCTGTACCGACGCGGATGTGGACGGCTATCATATCCGCACGCAAATTCTCGCCATGATGTTCCGTCTTACGCCCACGCTCATCCGCGAAGGCAAGGTGTATATTGCCGAATCTCCGCTTTTTGAAATTACCACGAAAAACGAAACATATTTTGCCTATACCGAGCAGGAAAAGGCGCAAATTCTCGCCGAGCTCGGCAACACAAAGTGCACCATACAGCGCTCGAAGGGTCTGGGTGAAAACAATCCCGACATGATGAGCAAAACCACGATGAATCCCGAGTCCCGCCGTCTTATAAAAGTGCTCCCCGAGGATGCGGAGAAGACGGCAGAGGTGTTTGAACTGCTTCTGGGCGATAATCTGCAAGGCAGAAAAGACCACATTGCTTTGCATGGGGCAGAGTATATTGATTTAGCAGATGTAATGTAAAAGAGATTGAGGCTTCCCCCAAGGGGAAGCCTTTTTCGTATAGCAAACATTTTACAAACATGAAGGGATGCCGCACATGCGGCATCCCTTCATTTTGGATGGAGTTTTATTCAGTTTCGTTTTACTTAGCGTGCTTCGCCGCGGTAAACCGTTACAATCTGCTGGGAGAGGTTAGCCCAGAATGTAAAGACCGAATCACCCTGGCGAACATCTGCCATCGTTATGGCACGCCATTCTTCTCTCTCGTTATCCCACAGGACATACTTGCCTGCCGCTTTCAGTGTACGGTCAAAGGTGACATCCGCCTGCAAAACGCCATTTGCATCTACGGGATGTGTTTCGACAATGATGCCGTACTCCGTAACCTTCTTTACAAGCCCGTTAATCTTGACCTTACCGCCGGACATGTAATTAGCAACCTTCGTCGTTTCCGTAATTTGTGCTTTTGATTCTGACTGGAACAGTTCCATATTTGCCGCATAGTCCTTACGGAATACTACGTTTGCCATGATAAGCTTTCCTAAACCATCCACCTCGTACTGAATAACGTCTCCGGGCACAAGGTCGGAAACCGCAATAAACATGGGGAACGGCTTTGACACACCATCATATCGAGCAAGATATGCCGCTCTTTGTTCCGCGGTCAAAACTTTCTTCTCATCGCCGTCCTGAATATACCAGTAGGGGTCTTTTGTAATATCCGAGGTGGTATCTGCATACAACGCCACCATGTCCTCTTCTACAGTAGCACTCAGCTCCTTGCCGGCAGAGGTGTACAATTTCAAAGTATTCTGTACTTCTCCGTCCTCAGAGAGAGTTATGCTGTTACCGATAATCATCGCAACCACTGCATCCTTCGAGGGAGTAGTGGTGGAAATTTCAACACTCGCGCCCGCTTCCAGATAGCTATGCATAACCATCGCGCCGCAATGGTACTCTTCATTGATATCATAGAAGGAAACATACTTGGAATCACGTGTCGGATACAAACCGAAATCCTTCAATGCACGAATCTGGTAATCCTTATCGCGGGTGGGGTCTGAGGGAATTACAAACATCTTGGTATCGTTATCTGCTACCACGTGGGCAAAGAAGACACCACTGCCGTTTTCAACTTTACTTTTCAGCTTCTTATCGTCATTACCCGTCATGGTGCCGTCAAATTCCGCCACATTGTTCGCTACCTTCTCATGGTTTGACGGATAAATTGGGTTTCCATCTTCATCTTTCGGTAATTTTGAATCTTTTGTCGTCGCGAGCGTGCCGGGAAGATGCCAATACCAGTCCATGCTGAAATTATTGTCATATTTTTTATCATACGGCAGATTTGGATTACTCTGGTTCTTTGCCGTATCAATAGAAATAAGGAGACCATCTTCATTGGTTTCATATTTAATCAGCTGCGGAACGGTGTTACCGTCAGCATCCACCAACACAGCTTCTTTTTCCTCGGACCATATGTCTGGTCCGCTAACTGCGCCCCGCGTGAGCAGATTTTCCTGCTTGGTGCTCACGCCGTTAACCTGTACTATGGAAACAGTATCAAACACTTTCATTTCTGCATCCCCGGTAAAAATCTTAAACTGGGGCTTCCCGTCAAGACCCTTCGTATATGCCGCGCTTACAAGCCAGCCGTAATTACCGCCGCTCTGGTAAGTTTCATCAATCGCGGCAACGGCGCCCGTATAGTCGAGATAGAAGCCCGCGGTCATGCCAACGCGAAGTGTCCCGAAAACAGAAGGTGCAACGGGATATGCAGCGTCTGCAATCACAACCTCATCCGCACCCATTTCCGTAATTTTGCCTTCTACCACCTTGTTGGAGCGGTAAATACGAATCACGCTATCCGTTTCGCTTTGCGCAATCGAGAGGATATCCCACTCGGCAATATCAGCTATCGTGATAGGCATTCCCTCTGCATCTGCCAAGGAAATAACCGTGCTATTATCTGCGGGGTCAATCACCATAGACGGTGCGCCACCTTTAAAATAAAGGGTGTTATCCTCTACATTGGTCATATCGACCACATAGTTTGTGAAGCTTTCTACGATCGCATATTTATATTCGTTGCTATCTGCAATCAGGCGTACTGTGCCGATTGCAGGCTTCAGATATGCTTCATCCTTGGAAGCTATGCGACCATTATAGACAACCTTTGCATTTGTAAGGTCTGCTTCGCGCTGCACGCCTTCTGCATCCACATAGGAAAGGCTCGCACCTTCAAGACCTTCAATATCCTTTGCTACAAGGTCTACCGTCGCT
>JAZROH010000055.1:0-4440 GCA_045648645.1 Clostridia bacterium
GTGCACCGAAAAGTCCCGCAGGGCCTAAGCCCACAACCACGGGGCGGCGGGCACTCTTCGCTTTTGGAATGACAAAGGGCGCGGGCGCACGATACTTTTCTCCCCGTATCCCTTTTTCGCTTTTTATCGTAACGGCAAGGCTGTAAACCCAAAAGGGGGTACGGCGGGCATCAATGGAGCGTTTTAAAATTTCTACGGACACAATGTTATCCGCCGCGGTACCGAGTGCCGCGGCGGCTGCTTTTTCGAGATTACCGCCCTCGGGCGGGAGTTTACAGGAAACAGAAAATGTTTGCATAGTATTTATCCTTAGAAGATGGTATATCCGATACCGCGTCCAAGCTCGTTGCCGCTCTTTAAAGCGTCCAGCACGGTGCGGGCAAGGCTGGTGGCGGGAACGTATTCATCAAGATATTCTTTTTCTACACCGAAAACCCGTTTTAAAACTTCGCTGCGGCAATCGTAGCGGTCATACACATGAAACAGCTTCTGGAACTGCACAATGTTTGAGGCAGGCGGAAGAATTTCGCCAAGCTTCGGGTCAATAAGCCAGGTGTTTGTCATATATACGCAGTCAGCATATTCGGGGTAGAAGGTGCGGAAAAATTCCCGTGCCGCTTTTATGGACTCGGCACAGCCCACGAGCTTCTCGTTGTCGGAAATATGCATATAGATATACGGCTCGTCCTCAGCTACTAAAACCTTGCCGTCTGCCATAAGCGGCTCATGCGGGCCGGGAACAAAGGCATAACCGAGCCGCCCTATGCGAAAAAGGGTAAGATTTAAGTGGGAGAGGGGCCAGGTGGGTGCGCCGTAACCCCACGTGCCAAAATGCTTCATATGGGTTTCCATTTTTTCGGGCAAACAGTTCATGGAATCTGCAAAAACACTGTCCGGCATGCCCATTTCCTTATATTTTTCATGGAGATAGCCTGCGGCAGTCATGTATATAAGAACGCAAAGGAGGTCGCCGTTTTCCTTTTGGGAAAGTGCGGTCATTTTTTCTTTCTTGTCTGCCATTGGCACAGCACTGTCCATGATGTAACGCGCAAGTGTATCTGCTTCCTCGGGCGTGAAGGCGGGCATTAGCTTTTCCAAAGCCGAAAGCGCCTCCGGGGACATGCGGATAGAAGGCGCAAGCTCTCTAAAATATTCTTTACTGTAATACATACTTGGTCACATCCTTTTGTGTTTTGTATCAGTATATCATAAGCGGGGCGTCCCGTCAAATAAAAAGAAAAAATTTTGAAAAAAAGAGAAATGCATGCAGAATGTTGCAAAAAGGGTGCGGGACGTGGTATACTATTATATGTATCAAACGAAGGAGGTACAAAAATGTTTCGTACAATCACTACGGGTTTCAAACGAAATCTGTTTTTATATACAATGATTTTATCCCTGCTTATGCCGGACATTGTGCTGCGGGTGCAGAGCCATTTTTATGCCACAGGTGCGCTTCGAGGCGTACCTACGCTGTTTACGTGTTTCTGGGCGGGGCTTTTGGTGCTCGCGTGTGTCGGCTTTATGTCGAGAAAATGGGGGCGTGGCATATATCTTGCCGTGGTAATCCTGTTTTCCGTATTTATGGTGTCGGGCTATGTATATTTTCGTATTTTCAACCAGTTTTTCTGGCTGGATAATATCGGGATGACGGGGCAGGCAATGGATTACACGGGGTACATTCTAAGTTATATTGACTGGAAGCTGATTTTGGTAACTCTACTCCAAATCGGGCTCATTGCACTCACGTTCCGCAATTGGCGAAAAGAACCTTTTAATCTTTCGGGTCTTTGGCTGATTGTACCCATGCTCGGGCTTGTTACGGTGCACACCTTTATGATGACGGAGGCGGCACCTGCCGCAAAGGCGGAAAACGCGGAGATGGTGCGGGCAAAAAATGTGTACCGTGCTTTCACGGATTCAGGGCGTTCCATGCAAACGGCGGGTGCATATCAGTATGTTTTCCGAAATGTTGTGCGTATGGCTTTCCCCGAAACGGAGATAGACAAGGAAAGCGCAGATATTGCGGCAGAATATTTTACGGAAAAGACCGTTTCGCCGAATAATGATATGACGGGTGTATTTGCGGGCAAAAATGTCATTATGGTTATGATGGAGAGTATAGATGATTGGATGGTAGACGAAAAGTACACGCCTACCATAAGCTATATGATGAAAAACGGCATTGATTTTACAAATCATTTCTCCTGCACGTTCGGCACAGGCTATACGTTCAATACCGAATTTACGGCAAATACGGGCTACCATGCATTGCCTGCGGGCACGCCTGCGGCGGCACTTTCGGGAAATGCCTACCCCTATTCCCTTGCCAATATGTTTCGGGCGAAGGGGTATTCTGCCCGTTCCTTCCATTTTAATACGCCTGATTTTTATAATCGGGGCGATATGCATGCGGCATTCGGCTATGAGGAGTACGTATCCTTCCAAAACTATATGCCGCTTACCGATGCCCAGTGTGACGGCACGGCAATTCAAAACAAAAAGCTTTATCGGGCTATGGCACCGAAACAGGATGCACCGTTTTTTGACTATGTGATTACCTATTCCGCCCATCTTCCGTACACCTATGAGGATGAAAAATTACAAAAAATTAAAAAGGACTATCCGCATCTTTTAGACTGGCGAATGGATGCGGAAATCAATCATGCACTGCTTCTCGCCCACGATACGGACGAATTTTTCCGTGTATTGCTTGAAAATCTGGAAGCGGACGGGCTTTTGGAAAACACCGTAATCGTAGCCTTTTCCGACCATTTTTCCTATGGTCTTTCGAGCTGGGAAAAAATGTATGCCATGGGCAGTGCTACCACCTCCGATATGCTGGAAAAAACGCCGTTTTTCATTTACTGCAAGGGGATGGAGGGGCTGAAAATTAACAAGGTAACCAATTCTCTCGATATTCTGCCCACGGTTGTCAACCTGTTCGGGCTTGATAAAACACCCTACTGGACGGGAGAGGATGCCTTTGACCCTGCCTATCCGGGCTATGCATATTTTAGTAACGGCTCCTGGTATGACGGCAATATCTACTATTTTGCCGATGAAAATCTCGGTGTGTATCCGGAAGCGGTGCTTACCTATATTGACGAAATGAATGAAAAATTCTATGTACGGGAAAAGGTCAATGAGGTTGTGCTGCGCAAGGATTATTTCAAGGAAGAATAACGAAGAGGAGGTTTCGGTATGCCGGAATTTGAAGTACATGCACCCTATACGCCTACCGGTGACCAACCCACCGCAATAGACGCGCTTTCCAAAGGGCTTACACGGGGAAGCCGGGAACAGACGCTTTTGGGCGTTACGGGTTCAGGAAAAACGTTTACCGTTGCCAATACCATTGCCCGTGTGGGAAAGCCAACACTTGTGCTCGCCCACAACAAAACCCTTGCGGCGCAGCTTTGTAATGAATTCAAAGAGTTTTTTCCCAATAATGCCGTAGAATATTTTGTTTCCTATTATGATTATTATCAGCCGGAGGCTTACATTCCGCAGACGGATACGTATATCGAAAAGGATGCCCAGATAAACGACGAAATTGATAAGCTTCGGCACAGTGCCACGGCGGCGCTTTTAGAGCGAAGAGATGTGATTGTGGTGTCCAGCGTGTCCTGCATATACAGCCTTGGTGACCCGGTGGATTATGCCCGCATGATTGTATCGCTTCGTCCCGGTATGCAAAAAGACAGGGATGAGGTCATTCGAAAGCTTGTGGACATTCAGTATACAAGGAATGATATAAACTTTACCCGCGGCAAGTTTCGCGTGCGCGGGGATGTTCTGGAAATTTTCCCTGCAGGGTCGGGGGACAGAGCGGTGCGCGTGGAGTTTTTCGGGGATGAAATTGACCGCATCACGGAAATAGATGTGCTGACGGGCGAAATCATCGGCAGACGAAATCACGTGGCAATTTATCCTGCGTCCCACTATGTTACCACGGGGGAGCGGTTGCGCGAAGCCATTCGCCAGATACGAATTGAGGCAGACGAGCGGGTGGAATATTTCCGCAGAGAAGGAAAGCTTCTGGAAGCACAGCGGATTGCACAGCGCGTAAATTATGATATTGAAATGATGCAGGAAATCGGTTTTTGTCAGGGAATCGAAAACTATTCGCGCTATATAAGCGGCAGAGAGCCAGGCAGTGCGCCATACACCTTAATGGACTATTTTCCGGATGACTATCTTTTGGTGGTGGATGAAAGCCACGTTACGATTCCACAAGTGCGGGCGATGTATGCCGGCGACCGGGCGCGGAAAGAAACATTGGTAGAATACGGCTTCCGGTTGCCGTCTGCTTTTGATAACCGTCCCTTAAATTTTGCGGAATTTCAGGAGAGGGTGGGGCAGGTTATCTACGTTAGCGCCACCCCTGCCGAGTATGAACGCTCGCGTTCCGAGCAAATCATAGAGCAGGTTATTCGT
>JAZROH010000056.1:0-22398 GCA_045648645.1 Clostridia bacterium
CCCCGTTTTCCCTGTTTCTTCCTTTAAAAGTGCATTTGCCCCCTCGTTCGCACCCTATTACGAAAATCGGAACGGCATTCTGCATCCGGCAACTACCGATACGGATATTGCGCTGGGTAAATTCCGTATTACGTTTTCTAAAGCGAAAAGCGAAGATGCCTTGGACATAACCCTTACCTACAAAAAATCTTCGTATCGTTTTCCTGCAACCGCCCCTTCCCCGTCCGCTTCCGGCGCCGTCTTTTCCGTAAAACGTGCGCCTGACGGTAAACAAAGTGAAATCACCCATACGTCCCTTCGAGATATTCTGCCGGATTACGATGCGCTTTTAGAAAACGGGTTCGTCCCCTCATCCACACCAAGCTATATCGGCAATAAATATACGAAAAAATACCATCTTCCCACCTGCTACACTTTGCCATATCCCCGTTCGCAAATCTTTTTCGCCTCCGAAAGTGCAGCCGTCGCTTCTCCCTTCGTTCCGTGCAAAAAATGTAAGCCGTAAGCCAAAGCACATTTCCTGTAGTTTTTAGGCACAAAAATAGTGGTTTTAGTGTTGACATACGCCCCTTTTCTGTGGTATAATACAGACAAATATACATTTATTGGAAAGGATGAACCAATATGAAAAAAGCAGACATCGGTCTTGTAGGTCTGGCGGTTATGGGTGAAAACCTTGTTATGAACATGGAAAGCAAGGGCTTTACCGTTGCAGTTTACAATCGCACCGCAGACAAGGTAAAAAATTTCGTTGAAGGTCGCGCAGCCGGCAAAAACATCATCGGCACCTACTCTCTGCAGGAGCTCGCAGATAATCTCGCAAAGCCCCGCAAGGTTATGCTGATGGTAAAAGCAGGACAGGCTGTTGACAACATCATCGAACAGCTTATCCCCTACCTCGAAGAAGGTGACATCATCATCGATGGCGGTAACTCCCACTTCCCGGATACCATCCGTCGTGTAGAATATGTAGAAAGCAAGGGTCTTCTCTATGTTGGTACAGGCGTATCCGGCGGTGAGGAAGGTGCACTGAACGGCCCGAGCATGATGCCCGGCGGTTCTCCCGCAGCATGGGAATATGTAAAGCCGATTTTCCAGGGCATTTGTGCTAAGGTTGAAGACGGCACACCCTGCTGTGACTGGGTTGGCGAAGGCGGCGCAGGTCACTTCGTAAAAATGGTACACAATGGTATTGAATACGGTGATATGCAGCTGATTTGTGAAGCATACCAGCTGATGCGCGACTACCTCGGCATGACAGCTGACGAAATGCACGAAGTATTTGCCGAATGGAACGAAGCTGAACTTGACAGCTACCTCATCGAAATCACACGTGATATTCTTGCATTCAAGGATGAAGACGGTGCTCCCATCGTTGACAAAATCCTCGACACTGCAGGACAGAAGGGTACCGGCAAATGGACCGGTATTGCCGCACTTGACGAAGGCGTACCGCTTACCTTAATTGGTGAAGCAGTATTTTCCCGTTGCCTCTCTGCAATCAAGGAAGAACGCGTAGCCGCTTCCAAGGTTCTCACCGGTCCCGCTCCGAAGTTCGAAGGCGATAAGCAGGCATTTATTAACGATATCAGAAAAGCTCTCTTTGCTGCAAAGATTGTTTCCTACGCACAGGGCTACACCCTCATGCGTGCCGCTGCAAAGACCTACGGCTGGAACCTCAACTACGGCGGCATTGCGCTGATGTGGCGCGGCGGTTGCATTATCCGCAGCGTATTCCTCGGCAAGATTAAGGATGCTTTTGATAAGAATCCGGAGCTTACAAACCTGCTCCTCGATCCCTACTTCAAGGGTATTATCGACGATGCACAGGCAGGCTGGCGCCGCGTTTGTGCAGCAGCTATGACAAACGGCATTCCGGTACCGGCCATGAGCACTGCGCTTTCTTACTACGATGGTTACCGCTGCGAAAAGCTGCCGGCAAACCTCTTGCAGGCACAGCGTGACTACTTTGGTGCACACACCTACGAACGTCTTGACCATCCGAGAGGCGAGTTCTTCCACACAAACTGGACAGGTCACGGTGGAAGCACATCGGCATCTACTTACACGGCTTAATCTAATTCAATATAGCGAAAAATCCGCAGTTCCTGCGGATTTTTCGTTCATTTGTAAATCTTTTATCGGGAGAAGATTATATGAGCTACCAAACCCTAAAAGAACAACTGAAAACAGGTGCACTTTCCCCCTGCTATCATTTCTTCGGGGAGGAGCAATATCTGAAAAGCCACTACATCGGGCTTGTAAAGAGCAAGGTTGTGGACGAGGCAATGGAAACCTTTAACTATACGGTGTTTGAAGGAAGCATTTCGCCGGATACCTTCATCACAGCCCTGCAGACACCGCCGATGATGGCAGAAAAGAAACTGATTCTCCTAAAAGATACCGGTATTTTTACCCCTTCCGCCGCCGGAAAAGCACAGCTTGCCGAAGTGTTTGACGATTGGCCACCCTATGTGCATCTCATTGCGGCAGAGGATAAATTCGATAAGCGAAGCGCCGTCTATAAAGCGTTTGCCAAAATCGATCTTGCGGTGGAATTTGCCTACCGTACCCGTGCCGACATTCGGGCTTGGGTCATAAAAATTCTACAGCAAAACAAAAAAAGCATGAAAGCAAATACTTTGGAAACGTTTCTGGACGCAGCAGGTGTGGATATGCACGGCGTTTTACGGCATCTCGACAAACTGATTGCTTACGCGGGGGAGAATGCAGAAATTAAAAAAGCAGACGTGGAAGCCCTCCTTGTCCGCTCGGTCATGACGAAGGAATACGTTTTGACCGACGCGCTTCTCGCCCGCAATGCCGAAGCCGCCTTTTCTGCGCTTTCCGACCTTTGGGAAATGCAGACCGACCCTATTCGGCTTCTGTCGGTTATTGCTTCAAACTTTATGTCCACGGCGCATGCCCGTGCACTCCTCGACGATAAGGTACCCTATCCTGCAATCGTAGATGCACTTCGATTGCCCGCAGCATTTCTTGCAAAAAAAACAGTGGAAGCGGCAGGAAAAACAGACAGCAAGCGTCTTTCCCGCGCTATCCATGCCATAAAGGACACAGATTATAAAATGAAGCTTGGGCTGGTTGAGCCGAAAACAGGGATTACGCTTTTATGCGCGGAATTACTAAAATAAGGGCTTGGAGAAAAAACTGCCGGATATGCATCCGGCAGTTTTTCATAATACTATATCACTTTTTTCTTTTATATGAAAAGCTTCAAAATATTTCTTTTCAAGCGGAATCCAGCGGGTGAAAAACAGTTCGGCCTTTTCGCCCTCCCGTTCCAATATACGCTTTTTCTGCGTTTCTTCGTCAACCTCCAGAAAAACACGCAAATCATACACATCTTCCATAAACGGATGCGCGCTGTATGCACCCTCTATAATGTGCAGTCGGTTTGGATACGCATCCCGAAAACGGGTGATTTTCCCTTCCTTGCAGTCAAATATTCCATATGTAAACGAATCATAGGAAAATATTCCTTCTATAACTTCCTCAAAGAAACGCTCATAATGTACGTTTCCGCCCGGCTCGGTGAGCCGCTCATCCGTGCGCATGGACGGCGGCAGAAAGAAATCATCCATGTGATACACCTCTGCACTGTATCTTTCCCCAAGCTCTGCCGCAAGGGTGGTTTTTCCGCTTCCCGCCCCGCCTTCAATGGAAATTAGAACTTCATCGTTTTCTCCTGCAAGCAGTTCCTCAATTTTTTTATATAATTCTTCCATATTTATCCTTCCAGGAAGTACGTTGCTTCCATATCTGCCGTTGAGAGCGCAAACGCCAAGGGGAAACGCTGGAATGCTTCGCCTACGTTCCGTACATCCTCCGTGCCTGCAAAGCCCATATGATACCGAATGGCAAAGGCTTCCTCCCGCGTAAGGCGCATAAAGCCCGTTATAATATATACCGACTTTTCACCGTGTCCGTAGGGCAAATCGTCACTATACTCAAAGGTGGGCACCTGCTTCCAGACGCCGTTTTCTTTCACGTTTCGCGTGCCCGGCTTATAGCAATTAACCTTGCAAAGGTCGTGAAGAAGGGCAGAAATCGCGATGCTCTCGTCGCTTACGGAAAGCCCGTATGTTTCCTTTACACGGTCACGCTCCAGATACGCTTTCAGGCAATGATACACATTAACGCTGTGCTCACAAAGCCCGCCTGCATACGCGCCGTGAAAGCGGGTACTGGCAGGGGCTTCAAAAAAATCACTGGAAGGGGACAAAAGATAGTCCAGAAGCTTATCTGCTCCTTCGCGGTTTATATGTTCCTTGTAAATCGAAAGAAATTCTTCTCTTTTATCCATAGTATCCTCCTAAGACGCAAGGGGAATGGTTACGGCAGCATCTTTTGGCAAAACACCGGAAAACGCATAGACTTTCACCTTATTTGCTTGCTCTGCATTTTGAAGCGGCACGGTATACTTTGTCGTTCCTGTTACAATGGGAATTACGTCCAACCGCAGCATCTCTTTCCCATTATATACAGCTACATAGAAATTACTGCCTGAAAGCACATGACCGCCCGTGTGAATTATGATAGTATTTTCTTTCTTTTTCGCAGTAAAATCAAAACCCAAGTACATACCTTCTGACACAGTTTTTGCGCCATAGGGATGGCTCGAAAGTACGCAGTACACCATGTCATCTTTTATAAACATGCCATATATGCTTTTACTTCCCACTTCCGGCTTCCAAAAGACGGTATCATTACTCCCATCAAATTGGACACATCTGATCTCATCCGCAGTATTGTAATAAATCTTATCCTTGAACACACCGATATTGAAAAACTTATCGGCATAATACGTTTGCTTTGTTTCATCCGTATACCATTTCCCCTGATTTATCAAAATCAAGGTTTCCGTTTCTTCCGAATAGTTATAAATCGAATCTCCGCGCATATAATACCATACATTATTTTTATACCCTATAGCACCATTTATGTCCCTCCAAAAACCCTCGTATGTTTTCGAAGCAGTATAAGGGCTATCCCATATTGCATTTGAATTTTGCATTCCGTCTCCCACTTTATGTCCGCTTGCAATAAGGTCTGCATCGCTGAGTAAAAAGTTTTCGTGTGACACATTGCCCGGCAAATCCCCGCCATCCTCCGTAGGATCATCCCATGTTACATCGACATGATACCATGCATCTTCAATTTTTACCATATTCCATGCGTGTCCCAAAGCATTGCTGGGTACATAAATCGACTCAATCCCCAATTTTTCCAATACATATATATATCCCAAAGCATAGCCTTGGCAAACGGCCTTTTTATCAATAAATAAGCCGTCAATCCTGTGTGCTACAGTAGGCTCGCCCTCCAGGGAGGCCGGCGTATCATAGGCATAATGCAACACAAACCAGTCATGCACTACAAGTGCCTTTTCCGCATCCGACATATCCGGGTCAACAGAATCCAGAATTTTATTGACCTCTTCGTCAATCAGTGTCCGGTTTTGGTTTATGGTTTTTTCGTCTGTATAAGCATATGAATTTGAAAAATTTAGTGCTACAACAATCCTGCTGTTATAGGAAGCGCCAATAGCAGTCTTAACATAAAAAAGTTCCGGATTTTCATACAAAACATCATAAAACAAATTATAAAGTTCATTTATATCATCTGCCGGAATCTCGTATTTTCGCAGATCCACATTAGCTTTTCGCTCCATCAGCGCCACTTTAATATCCGCCTTGATGTTCTCCTTATTCGAAACAGCCAAAAGTGAAACCGAGTTGCGCGTGGATGGTGGAAACAAACCTTCATAGGCATGAAATACTTCCTTCTCCTCCGCGAAAACCGCTGAATTTGTACAAACCATCACAAGGCACAGCAAAACCGCTCCCACACTGCGTATAACTTTTCTTTCCATATTGTCACCTCAAAACGTAATCCTGTGTAGTATACCACAGATCGAAATTAAAGTCAATGCTTTGCAAGAGATTTCACGAATTTTTCGCGCAAAAAAGCCGCCCCAAATGGAGCGGCTTTTCGGGCTGTAAGTAAAGTGAAATTACTTCAGTTCTACCTTTGCGCCAACTTCTTCCAGCTTTGCCTTGTAGCCTTCTGCATCTTCCTTGCCTACGCCTTCCTTGATGGCCTTCGGAGCATTGTCTACGAGGTCTTTTGCTTCCTTCAGACCAAGGCCGGTGATCTCGCGAACAACCTTAATAACCTTAATCTTTTCTGCGCCTGCATCTGCGAGAATAACGTCAAATTCGCTCTTTTCTTCGCCGGCTGCTGCGCCTGCATCACCTGCTGCTACAACTGCAACCGGTGCAGCTGCGCTTACGCCGAATTCTTCTTCCATCATCTTTACGAGTTCGGCAACTTCTAACAACTTTAATTCTTTGATATCAGCAATAATCTGTTCGAGTTTGCTCATTTTGAATATCCTCCTTAATTTTTATCTTTACTTATTCCTGCGCCGCTTCTTCTGCGGGCGCTTCTGCCGCTGCTTCTTCAGCGGGTGCTTCTGCTGCAGCTTCTACTGCCGGTGCTTCTTCAGCCGGAGCTTCTGCTGCAGGTGCGGCTTCTTCAGCCGGGGCTGCTTCTGCTGCCTTTGCTGCAGCTGCATCAGCCGGCTCTACGCCACCATCGACAAGAGCCTGCAAGGTACGTACCAGGTTGGAAACCGGTGCGTTGAGGCTTCCCATAATCTTCGCGATAAGTGTATCGCGGGAAGGTGTGGCTGCGAGCTTATTGATTTCATCAATGGAAATTACGCTGCCATCCAGGAAACCTGCCTTGATTTCAAGGTTCGGGTTGGTTTTTGCAAAGTCAGCCAGAACCTTTGCGGGTGCTACCGGGTCATCGCTGAGTGCGAGAGCTGTCGGACCATTCAGAATGGGATCCAGTTCTGTATACCCTACTTCGTTTGCAGCAAAGCGAGTCAGGGTATTCTTTACAACCTTGTAGTATACGCCTGCTTCTCTCAGCTTTACACGAAGCTGTGTATCTTCCTCAACCGTAAGACCGCGATAGTCTACGAATACGCCGGCTGTTGCGCCCTTAATCTTTTCAGTAAGATCAGCAACAACCGCCTTTTTCTGTTCCAAAATTTTTGCGCTGGGCATATCATTCACCTCCTGTAATAAAAAGGTTCTCTATCCAAATGCAGACAGAGAACCGTTTATTTCACGTTTTCCCTTCCTCGGCGGGTCTTACGCAATAATTGCGGCCAGCTGTCTGCGGACGGACAAATTAAATTGTATTTTGTTTTACGAATTAGTCGCCAATCTTTGCGGGATTGAGCTTAATGCCGGGGCCCATTGTGGAAGCCACTGCAACGCTACGCAGGTACTGACCTTTTGCAGCAGAAGGCTTAGCCTTAATAATAGCATCCATCAAAGACTTAAAGTTTTCAGCAAGCTTTTCCTTACCAAAGGAAACCTTACCGATGGGGCAGTGGATGATATTTGTCTTGTCAAGACGGTACTCAATTTTACCGGCCTTAATATCAGCAATTGCTTTTGTAAGGTCCATAGTAACAGTACCTGCCTTCGGGTTCGGCATGAGACCCTTAGGACCAAGAACACGACCGATGCGACCTACAACGCCCATCATGTCAGGTGTTGCAACTACAACGTCGAATTCAAACCAGTTTTCACCCTGAATCTTCTGTACCAGTTCTTCGCCGCCTGCATAATCTGCACCTGCAGCTTCTGCTTCTGCAACCTTTTCGCCCTTAGCGAAAACAAGAACGCGAACCTTTTTACCGGTACCATGCGGCAGAACAACTGCGCCTCTAACCTGCTGGTCAGCGTGACGAGAGTCAACACCCAATTTAATGTGGGCTTCTACCGTTTCATCAAACTTTGCCTTTGCGCCTTTTACAGCAATATCAAAAGCTTCGTCTATATCATAGAGCTTTCCATGCTCGATAAGCTTTGCGCTTTCCTGATAATTCTTTCCTCTTTTCACGAATATACCTCCTTGTGGTTACGCGGAATAAATCCTCCCACTTAATCTTCTTCTACAACAATACCCATGCTGCGTGCGGTACCTGCAATCATGCTCATAGCCGCTTCTACGCTTGCAGCATTCAAATCCGGCATCTTCATTTCGGCGATTTCCTTGACCTGGCTCTTCTTAATAGTAGCAACCTTAGTCTTGTTCGGAACGCCGGAGCCGCTCTCAATCTTACATGCTTTCTTTAAGAGAACTGCTGCCGGAGGCGTTTTCGTGATGAACGTAAACGACCTGTCTGCATACACGGTGATAACAACCGGGATAATCAGACCTGCGTCCTTTGCTGTTTTCTCATTGAATTCCTTGGTGAACTGTACGATATTAACACCGTACTGACCAAGTGCGGGACCAACCGGGGGTGCGGGCGTAGCTTTACCTGCGGGAATCTGCAGTTTAATGTAGCCCATGATTTTCTGTGCCATTTTTCTTTCCTCCTAATATCGTGGTTACTGGCGGACGCATCTTTTTCCGCGTCCTCCCACCATAAAAAGCCCAAGGGCTTATTATGTCAATGCTTCTACCTGGTGAAACGCAAGCTCAACAGGCGTTTCGCGGCTGAACATGGAAACACAAACGCGTAATTTGCGTTTTTCCATATTGATTTCCTCAATAACGCCAACAAAGCTTTCGAGAGGGCCATCCGTCACACGGACATTGTCACCCACCTCAAAGTCGAACTTGACAACCTGTGCCTCCACGCCCATCGCTTCCACTTCCGCATCGGAAAGGGGAACAGGCTTGGAGCCGGGACCTACGAAGCCTGTACAACCGCGCGTGTTACGCACAACGTACCAGCTTTCGTCTGTCATCACCATCTTGATGAAAACATAACCGGGATAAATCTTACGAAGAACAACCTTCTTCTCATTGTTTTCTTTCTGTTCCACTACCTCTTCCATCGGTACGCGGATGTCCTGAAAGAAATCTTGCATCCCACGGTTTTCAACGGTTTTCTCTATATTTGCTTTTACTTTGTTTTCGTAGCCCGAATATGTGTGGACTACATACCATTTTGCATTACCGGCCATACTCTACCCATGTGTCCGCCTTTTTGCGCACACGACCTCCTTATAAAGAAAATATAGGGTACTATCCCATCAGAGCTTTAAAGCCCCAAGAGAATACTGCATCTAAAATCCAAATGCCTGCACCGATAAGTAAAATCGCAATAATAACAATCAGCGTGTTATTAATGAGCTGCTTTTTCGTAGGCCAGATTACCTTTTTGACTTCTGCCTTCAAATCCTTGAAGAACTTACCAATTTTTGAAAAAAACTTTTTCATACCTAATTATACCTCCGTAGGGTACTTATTTCGTTTCCTTATGCGCGGTATGCTTCTTGCAAAATCTGCAATACTTATTCATCTCGATACGATCCGGCGTGTTCTTCTTGTTCTTCATTGTGTCGTAATTGCGCTGCTTGCATTCGGAGCATGCCAAAGTAATTTTTACTCTCATTTATGTTACACCTCCCACATAAAAAAAGACTTCTTTTGAGAAGCAAACCTATTGTATCACAGGTTTTCTCATTTGTCAACAATTTTTTTACATTTTCTCAATTTATTTTAATTTCTGCCTCAATTTCGGCGATTCTCGCCTCAATTTCTGCACGGCTTACGACTGCCAATTTTGAAAACGGATACGAAAGTGCCTTCTCCATCATCTCTATGGCTTCTTCCTTTTCCCCCATGGCATACAGGGTTTCACCGCAGTTATAATACGGCACCGGAACACCCAGCCGTTTTCCCGTCAGTTCTTTATATAAGTTGTAGCTGGAATCCAAATCTCCGCAAAGGCGAAGGTTTAGTGCAAGGTTATCGGTGATAGACTCGTCATACTTATCAAAGGCATAGGCATCGCGATTAATTTCCAAAGCGTGCTGCAGCTGTCCGTTTAAAATAAGAAGCTGCCCGAGTGTACCATACACCGCCTTGTCCTTCCCCTGCTTTAGCTGCTCTTCCAAAATGGAAATCGCTTTTGGCAAATCACCCTTTTTCCAAACGAGCAATGCCCGGTTTACTGCCGCGCGGCATGCCGTTTCGGGACGCATTTTTTTATGTGCCGCCGCATCCAGAATTTCTTCTGCACGGTCAAATTCGCCTGCTTTCATGCACACAAAACCATAAAATAAAATGTATTCTACCCGAAGCCTGCGGGTTTTAAGTGCCTTATCCATATACCGCAAGCCTTTTTCCTGGTTTTTATTATATACCTTCGAGCCACGAATCATCAAAAGGTCCGGAAGCTTTATATAGACAGCCGCCAGAAGATATACGCCCAGTGCCGCAAGCCCCCATGCAACGCCTCCCAGGCGAAAAGCACAAACAATGAGTGCTGCAGGGAGCAATACCGTAAATACATATTGCACGGTGTCAACTCCTTTTCAAACTAAAACTCAGCCGTTCCGACAGTACGGGGGAAGGGCAGTACGTCGCGGATATTGCTCATACCCGTCACATACATAACCATTCTTTCAAAGCCAAGCCCAAAGCCTGCATGCTTCGCACCGCCATAACGGCGCAAATCCATGTACCAGCTGTAATCTTCTTCCTCCATGCCCATCTCGCGGATACGGGCGGCAAGGCGGTCTGCTCTTTCCTCTCTCTGGCTGCCGCCGATAAGCTCCCCGACGCCGGGCACCAAAAGGTCCATCGCGGCAACGGTTTTGCCGTCATCGTTCTGGCGCATATAGAAAGCTTTAATTTCCTTCGGGTAATCCGTTACAAACACGGGACGACCGAATACCTTTTCCGAAAGGTAGCGTTCATGCTCTGTCTGCAGGTCTGCACCCCAGAATACCGGATAATTAAAGTCTTCCTCTGCCTTTTCGAGAAGTTCAATTGCTTCCGTATACGTTACATGCGCAAAGGATGCGCCTGCCACTGCCTCAAGACGTGCAATCAAATCCTTATCTACAAACTGGTTAAGAAAAGCAAGGTCTGCCGGTGCATTTTCCAGTACATAATTGATAATATATTTTACCATTGCCTCTGCAAGCTCCATGTCATCCGCAAGCTCTGCAAATGCGATTTCCGGCTCTATCATCCAGAATTCCGCCGCATGGCGCGGGGTGTTGGAATTTTCAGCGCGGAATGTAGGTCCGAAGGTGTATACCTTACCGTAGGCAAGTGCCAGTGCTTCAGCGTTGAGCTGTCCGCTTACGGTAAGCGAGGTCTGCTTGCCGAAAAAGTCGTTGGAAAAATCAGTTTCTCCCACATCCATCGTGGTTACGCGGAACATTTCCCCTGCACCCTCACAGTCACTACCTGTAATAATCGGGGTGTGAATATACACAAAACCGTTTTCCTGGAAAAACTTATGGATGGCATACGCACACAGGGAACGGATGCGGAAAACTGCGGAAAAAGTATTGGTACGCGGACGAAGATGCGCAATCGTTCTCAGATACTCAAAGCTGTGCCGTTTTTTCTGGAGCGGGTATTCCGGCGCGGATGCGCCTTCCAAAATAACCTCGTCTGCATGTACCTCAAAAGGCTGTTTTGCCTCCGGTGTCTGTACAACGCGGCCGCGCACGGTAATCGCCGCACCTACGTTCAACTTCGCCGCCGTTTCAAAGCCTGCCGTTTTTTCATCAAAAACAATTTGTACCGTTTCAAAGCAGCTTCCGTCATTCAGCGAAATAAAACCGAAGTTTTTAGATACGCGAATGCTTCTTGCCCAACCTGCAATGACAACCTCACTAAGCGTTTTGTTTTCTTTACATAGCGTCTTAATCAATGTCCGCTGCATGTAAATCCTTCCTTTCAAAATAAAGTCTTGTTTTTTCTATATCCCGCCGGATTTGCGCGCAAAGCGCCTTTACATCAGAAAACTGTTGTTCCGGTCGTAAAAAATGCAAAAGCGTAATTTCCGCCGTTTGTCCGTATGCCTCTTCCGAAAAATCAAATAGGTGACTTTCGGCTCTGGGTACTGCGTGTTCCACTGTAGGATTTTCCCCGATATTGGTTACGCTTTCATATACATCCTTCCCAATCCGCACGCGGCTTGCATACACGCCCTTGCGCGGCACCAGAAGCGTTCGGGGAATTTCTATATTAATGGTCGGGAATCCAATTTCCCGTCCCAGTTTCTTGCCTTCCTGTATTCTACCTGTAAGCGTATAGGGTGCAAAACTCAGCGCATTGACTTCTTCTATCTTTCCTTCCGCCAAGAGCTTCCGGATTCTCGTACTGGAAACCGGTGCGCCCCCATAGGTTATGCTGTCCATAATCTCACAGGTGATCGCATATTTTTGGCAAAGATGCTTCAAAAGTTCAGCGTCACCGGAAGCATCTTTCCCGAAACGATAATTGAAGCCGGCAATCACATATTTTGTATCCAGTTCCTCAACCAAAACTTGTTTGACAAAACGATCCGGTGCAAGCGATAAAATCTCCATACCGCGGGTCTCCCCCTCCACCTTATCAATGCCGATTTCCAAAAGTCTGCGTGTTTTCAGGCTGTCCGTCATGAGAAGATTCGGCGCTTCGGACGGACATAGCTGTATACGGGGATGCGGCGTGAAAACATACGCGCAGCTAGAAAGCCCTTCTCTGCGGGCTCTGTCCGCCATTCTTCTTATAAGCGCTTCATGTGCCTTATGTACCCCGTCAAAATTGCCGAGGGCGATTGCTGAGCCCATGTATACTCTCCTTTTTGTCAAAACTTCAATAGAAACTTGTACACATTTTCAAAAGATGTGTGTTCCCCTGTTTTATACCACGGGAGATGCAAAGAAGCATTCCGTTTTCGGAAAATACCGCATACTCTCCGTCTTCTTTATATGGGTTTAAAATTGCCGCACCATTTCGAATTCTTTTTTCTTCCTCAGCGTCTGCTTCCACACGCGGAAGATGTGAAAAGACCGTTTCTGTGGGCAAAATATGGTTTTGGGGGTCTTCTTCAAAATCAGCAAGCAATACCGCATTCTCTTTTGTAAATCTTCCGGAAGCAGTCCTTTGAAGCGCCGTCATATGCCCGCCGCATCCAAGTGCCTCCCCCATATCCTTGCAGAGTGTACGGATATACGCACCCTTGGAGCACTGTACCTCGAAGGTGACAAGCGGCAGTTCTATTTTTACGGGTATTATATGAAAAAACGTTACGCGCCTAGGTTTTCGTTCCACCGTTATCCCCTGCCGTGCCAGCGTATAAAGCCGCTGTCCACCATGGTGCACCGCGGAGTACATGGGCGGAATCTGGTCACATTCCCCCTCAAAGGCACGCATCGTCTTCGTAATTTCCGCTTCCCCGCACAAAACGGGGTTTTCCGTCAGCACCATACCGGTGCTGTCTTCCGTATCGGTGGTTTTTCCAAGGCACATTGTGCACAGATATGTCTTTTGCGCCGCCACAACCCAGTCAACCGCATGGGTCGCCTTACCGATACAAATCGGCAAAACGCCTTCCGCCATGGGGTCAAGCGTACCTGTATGCCCCACACGTCTTGTTCCTGCCGCCCGTCGTACACGGGCTACTACGTCGTGACTGGTAAGTCCCGTCGGCTTCCAGATATTAACAATGCCGTCCATAGGCCTCCCCTATTATCGAAATCATTTTTTCCTTCCATTCGAAAAGTGTGCCGTCCATTGTCGCACCCGCGGCACGGGCATGCCCGCCGCCGCCAAGTGCCTTGCAAATGGCTGCTGCATCCAAAAAGGAATTTGTCCGCATGGAAAGCTTGATTTGTCCGTCCTTCTCCCGAAGGAGTACACCTGCCTCCACACCTTTGATGGCGCGAAGCACGCCGGATAAGTTGCTTGTATCTTCGTCGGTAGCGCCGATCCCGGAAAGAAGTTCCTCTGAAACAAGCCCTATTGCGGTTTTCCCGTCGTGCGTAATGGTCATATCCCCTACAACTGCCGCCTCAAGCCGCATTTTAGAAAGAGAATTCTGTTCAAATATCTGCTGACAGACCATCGCGCTTTCCGCACCCGCCTCTAGGAGCTGTGCGGCAATTCTATGGGTTTCGGCAGTTGTATTGGAAAAGCGAAATCCACCCGTATCCGTTACAATGCCTGTATATAAAGGTGTTGCCGCCTTATCAAAAGGCACACCTGCCAATAAATAAAGCCTTGCTATAATTTCTGTAGCAGAAGATGCCGCCGAGTCTATAAACTCCACATCACCAAAACCCGTATTCGTAACGTGATGGTCAATCACCAAACGCGTTCGGGCATTTTCATAAATGGGCGTCCGCACGCCGAGACGGAATATATCCCCGCAATCTATCGCAATTGCAGTATCCACGGCGGGTACGGCTTCCGGCATCTCTAAAAAGCGTCCGCCCAAAAATGCCAAATCTTCACGCACCGGCTCTTCTGTATAAATCGTATACGGCACCCCAAAGCTTTCCAGAAGCGTTCCAAGCGCCAGAGAAGATGCAATCGCATCCCCGTCCGCACTCTTATGGGGTAAAATTGCCGCATTTTCTGCCTTTTTCAGCGCATCCAAAAGCGCTCTCATATTTCTTCCTCACTTTTTGATTCGCCCATCACGTCTTTCAGCACCTGATTGATATGGGCACCGTAAGCAATGGAATGGTCGGCTTTAAAAATAAACTCAGGTACGGCACGCAGCTTTAAACGATTGCCGATTTCACGACGGACAAAGCCCGCTGCCGCTTTCAATGCCTTTATGGTATCTGCCTCTGCCTGTTCGCCGCCCATCACGCTGATATACGCCGTAGCATATCGAAGGTCACGGGTGACCTCCACCTGCACAACACTTACAATTTCTGCAATACGGGGGTCCTTTAATGTGCGGATGACCGCGCCAAGCTCCCGCCGTACTTCTTCATCTATGCGATTTTGTCTGTATCCCGCCATAGGCTCCTCCTATCGGGCGATTTCCTCCATAACGGAGCATTCAACAATATCGCCCTCTTTAATATCATTAAACTTTTCAAAGCTCATACCGCATTCGTAGCCGGAGGCAACTTCCTTCACGTCGTCCTTAAAGCGACGGAGTGTAGCGAGGTCGCCTTCGTGAATAACGATACCGTCACGCACAATACGTACCATACAGCCACGCTGAATTTTGCCGTCCTGTACATAGCAGCCTGCAATTGTGCCTACGCCGCTGACCTTAAAGGTCTGGCGGATTTCCGCATGCCCAATGGTAACTTCCTTAAATTCGGGTGCAAGCATACCCTTCATAGCGGCTTCAATTTCCTCGATTGCCTGATAGATTACGCGATACATGCGCATATCCACCTTGTGCATTGCTGCTGCAGAACGGGCACCGGAGTCAGGGCGAACGTTAAAGCCAACAATAATGGCGTTGGATGCCGTTGCCAGCATTACGTCCGATTCCGTAATCGCACCAACTGCGCCGTGAATTACCCGAACGCGAACTTCCGCATTGGAAATCTTTTCAAGTGACTGGGTGACGGCTTCCACCGAGCCGCGAACGTCTGCTTTTACAATAATATTCAGGTCTTTTACATTGCCCTCCTGAATCTGGCTGAACAAATCTTCAAGCGAAACAATGCTTGTGGATTTTCTATGCTCATCCTGTGCCTTCTGCCGACGGGCTTCCACAACGTTTTTCGCCATTTTTTCATCTTTTACGGCGTAGAACATGTCGCCGCCTTCGCAAACCTCGCTCATACCCGTGATTTCAACCGGCGTAGAGGGACCTGCGGTTTTCAGGCGATTGCCCTTGTCATCCAGCATAACGCGGACTCTTCCCATGGACGTGCCGGAAACGATAGTATCTCCCGTGTGAAGCGTACCATTTTGCACCAAAACGGTTGCAACCGGGCCGCGTCCCTTATCAAGCCGCGCTTCGATAACTGTACCGCGGGCAAGACGGTCGGGATTTGCGCGAAGCTCCTTCATGTCTGCCACAAGCAATACCATTTCCAAAAGTGTATCTATATTTTGATGCTGCTTTGCAGAAATCGGTACGCAAATGGTATCGCCGCCCCAATCCTCGGGAATAAGACCGTATTCTGTAAGCTCCTGCATAACCCTGTCGGGATTTGCATTTTCTCTGTCAATTTTGTTGATAGCGATGATGATGCTGACGCCTGCCGCCTTGGCATGGTCAAGGGCTTCAACGGTCTGCGGCATAATGCCGTCATCTGCAGCAACTACAATAATGGCAACGTCTGTAACCTGTGCACCGCGGGCACGCATTGCCGTAAAGGCTTCGTGTCCGGGCGTATCCAGGAATGTAAGACGGCGTTCCCCAAGGCGCACACTGTATGCACCTATATGCTGCGTAATACCGCCGGCTTCTGTTGCCGTTACATTTGCGGAACGGATAGCATCCAGAAGAGATGTCTTACCATGGTCAACGTGACCCATAACAACAACAACTGGGTCACGGGGCACGAGGGATGCTTCATCGTCCTCTTCGTCACCGAACAGTCTGTCCTCATCCGTAATAATAATTTCTTTTTCAACGATGGCATTCATGTCTTCCCCGATAAGTGCCGCCGTATCAAAATCAATCGTCTGGCTTACCGATGCCATAATGCCCAGCTGCATCAGGCGCTTAATGACCTCCGTGGGGCTTTCGCCCAGCTTTGCCGCAAAATCTCCTACCGAAATTTCGTCCGGCACCATAACGGTCTTCGGCTCCTGCTTCTTTTCTTTTTCTTTCTTCTGCGGGGCTTCCTGTACCTGCTGGTTTTGCTGTCCGCCCTTCTGGCGTTTTTGCCCCTTCTTTATTTTCTGCTTCGAGGAAGTGGCTTTTTCTGTAATTTCTGTTTCCACCATTTCTTCGATTTTTTCATTTTTCTCAATTTTTTCCAAGTCCACCACGGAGCTTCTGGTATCCACATACCGGTTTTTCTTGGTTTCCTCCGTCTTCGGCTCGGGGGTTTCCTGCGCTGCGGGCACTTCCTCTGCCGGTGCAGTTTCCGCCTTCGGTTCTTCGGCAGGCGCTTGTTTCTTTAAAAACTCTGTAATATCAGAACCGTCATCAAAGCTCTGGGTGTAATAATCAAATATTATATCCAAATCCTCGGGCGTTAATGTACTCATATGGTTTTTTGTGCCCATGTCATATTTTACCAGTACATCAATAACGTCCTTATTAACAAGTTCTAAATCCTTTGCGATAGAATGAATTCTCGGTTTATTCTGCTTTGCTGTTTTAGCCACTAAAGCCACCCCCATAAATTTTCAATATTGCCGCCGCAAATCCGCGGTCCCGAATCCCGATAACAGAAACCTTTCCTTTTCCCGTGCATTTTGCAAGGGAGGAAACAGACCCGAAAGAGATATGCGGTGTACCAAAACTCGTACACTTATCACGAATCAGCTTTTTCGTATTTTCCGAAGCGTCCTCCGCCACGATTACAAGCTCCAGCTTTCCGCTTCGTACAAGCAGTGCGCACTGCTCGCTTCCGAATGCTGCGCGACCGGCTCTGACGCACAAACCAATCATACCTTCCAGTTTATGCATACAACTCTCCTAATTGTTCGTAAACTTCTGTCGGCACACGGCAGGAAAGTGCTCTTTCCGCCCTTCTTTGCAGCTGTGCCTTTTCTATGCACGCCCGGCTTTTACATACATATGCGCCTCTGCCATCTGCTCTGCCGGCATTGTCAATACGAGCTTCGCCTTCGGGCGTACGCACCAGACGGTGCATTTCATTTTGCGGTTTCGCCGCGCGGCAGCTGATACACATGCGCATTTTTGCCGGTTTGTTTGCCAATTAGAACACCTCTCCTACTTCCTTATCGCTCTTAATGTCGATTTTCCAGCCGGTAAGCTTTGCGGCAAGACGGGCATTTTGTCCTTCCTTACCGATTGCCAAAGAAAGTTGGAATTCCGGAACGATAACCTCCGCGGAATTGTTCTCCTTGTCAAGCGTTACGCGGAGTACCTTTGCGGGACTGATGCTCTCGGTTATAAAGACCGTCGGGTCCTCGCTGTACTTTACAATATCCACCTTTTCTTCTCCAAGGCCGCGCAGAACTGCCGCCACACGCGCACCTTTTTGTCCAACACAAGCTCCCACAGCATCTACATTGGGATTGTTGGAGCAAACAGCAATTTTGGAGCGGGAGCCTGCCTCACGGGCAATGCTCTTAATTTCCACCGTACCGCTTGCAATTTCCGGCACTTCCCGCTCAAAAAGACGGCGGACAAGACCCGGATGCGTGCGGGAAACGGTAATCTGAAGCCCCTTGGTCGTATTGCGAACCTCTGTTACATATACGAGAAGCTTTTGTCCCGGACGGTATACTTCGCCCGGTGCCTGCTCATGAATGGGCATAATGGTTTCGGTCGAGCCGATTTCAATCAGAACGCCCCGTTTTTCATTTTTCTGTACTGTACCTAAAATTACATCATTTTCCTTATTCTGGTATTCGGAGTACATTCTGCCCCGTTCTGCCTCGCGGATATGCTGCACCAGCATCTGCTTTGCATTTTGCGCGGCAATGCGCCCGAAGTTTTTCGGGGTGGTTTCCATATTTACCACATCCCCGATTGCGTACTTGGGGTTGATTTTCTGTGCTTCCTCCAAGGTAAGCTCCATGGAAGCATCCTCAACCTCCTCCACAACGGTCTTTTGGGTATGCACACGGATATTCCCCTCGTCATCAATGTCTACTTCTACGTTTTCGCCGGCATTGTAATACTTTCTGTATGCGCTTGCAAGTGCGGTGCGAAGCGTTGCCAGAAGGTCATCCTTGTTAATTTTCTTTTCCTTCTCCAAAAGCTCCAATGCCATCATCAGTTCATTTGCCATTTTGCTTCTCAATCCTTTCAAAATTTCCCGTCGAACACAGTGCAAACCTTTGCCACCTGTCCGTTTTCAAAACGGCGCTCTTCGCCGTCCTCTGTTTCAATGGTTATTGCTTCTTTATCATAAGCCCGCAAAATACCGGTGATGTTCTTTTTTCCGTCCTGCGGGGCATAAAAACGAATTTCCGTTTTCTCGCCGATTGCTGTTTCAAAATGCCAGTCACGGGAAAGCACCCGCTCCAGTCCCGGAGAGGAAACCTCAAGACAATACGCATCCGCAATCGGGTCTTCTGCATCGAGTACATCGCTAAGGGCGCGGCTTACCGTTTCACAGTCCTCTATGCCTATCCCGTTTTCTCCATAGAGAAATACCCGCAAAAACCAGTCCGGTCCTTCTTTTTTGTACTCTACATCATAAATACGAAGTCCTATTTTCTCGGCAATCGGTGCCGCCATCGATTCTACCAGTTTTTCGATTTTAGCCATGCTTCGCTCCTAAAAAATAAACTAAACTGTGAGGGCGGCAAAATCTGCCGCCCTCATAATCCATGCTGTATTATATCATACTCTATTCCATATTGCAAGCCTTTTTGCAAATTTTTTCATTTTTTAGGCATTCCTGTTTTTAGAGGCACACCCGCTCCTTCTTTTTCCCTGATTCGTACATCGCGCAAACCATTTTCTGTGTTTTAATGGCTTCCTCTCCCGATATGCGGGGTATCTCCCCTTTTTGAAGGCTGTTATAAAAATCCGCAATCTGTTTATAATGCCCCACGCCCCAGTATCCCTTGCCGGGTGCAAAGGGTACTTTTTCATTCGGGTCGTTATCTTTTTGGATTACATGCCCGTCACTAAAGGTAATAACCGCCTTGGAAGCTTCCATATGTACTCTTCCTTTTTCACAGGTTATGTCAATCGTTATATGGTCATCGCAGCCGTAATAGTTGACAAGGTGAAAGCTGGTTGTGACCCCGTTTTTATAGGAGATGATTCCTTCTGCCACGTCCTCCACCTCAATGGAAGGGTGGTTTCGGTTTGCAATGCTTGTATCCACGAAATCTATTTCGCTATCCATAAACCAGCGGAGCATATCCAGCGTGTGAATTGCCTGATTGATAATAACGCCGCCGCCCTCTTCTTTCCATGTCCCGCGCCATGCGTCTGCTGCATAATAGGCATCGGGTCTGTTCCAGTAAAGCGCGCATCTTGCGCATAGAACTTTTCCAAGCGCACCGCTTTCCAACGTCTCTTTTACAAGCACACTGCCGGGATTATATCGGTTCTGGAAAATAACACCGAGCGTCTTGCCCGATTTTTCTGCTGCCGCATTCATTTTCTCCGCATCTTTAAGGTCAATCGCCATGGGCTTTTCTGTAAGCACATGCTTGCCGTGCTCCAAGGCGTAAATAGCCATGGGTGCATGGAGATAATGGGGCGTGCAAAGGTGAATGACATCTATGTCATCCGCCTTTGCCATTTCCTTCCAGCCCGTATAAGCTTTGCAGCCGTGTAGCCGGGCAGTCTTTTCCGCCCGTTCCTGCTGCTCGTCACACACTGCCACCAGCTCCGCATTCTCCACCGCCCTTATAGAATACGCATGCAGCGGATGAATGTTTCCGCATCCGATAATACCAACTCTGAATTTTTTCATCACAAACACTTCTCCTGTCTTTTCTCCGGCAGAAACGGCGTTTTCTTACGCCCAGTACATCTCACCGGCTTTTTCGTATATCAAAATGTCTTTTAAAAATGCAATTGCTTTGTTAAGCCCTTCTGCCGCGCTCATGAGCGCGTCCTCATGTTCAATGCTGATAGCACCGTCGTATCCCACCGTGCGAAGCATGCTCAGCATGTCCTTCCACATCTTCACATCATTGCCGTAGCCGACTGTGCGGAACGTCCATGCGCGATTCGGAATATCCGAATAGGGCTTTGTATCTAAATTGCCGTTTTTCGCGGCATTGGTTTTATCTATAAAAGTATCCTTCGCGTGGAAATGGTGGATGGCACCGCCCAAGGTGCGAATCGCTTCCACCGGGTCCATTCCCTGCCATACGAGATGGCTCGGGTCAAAGTTTGCGCCTATGATATCCCCGACTGCGTTTCGAAGGCGAAGCAGCGTTTCAGGGTTGTATACGCAAAAGCCCGGATGCATTTCGAAAGCAATTTTCGTAACGCCATGCGCTTTCGCAAATGCCGCCTCCCTCTTCCAGTACGGAATCAGCACCTCGTTCCATTGGTAATCCAGAATATGCAGAAAATCATCCGGCCAGGGACAGGTAACCCAGTTAGGATATTTCGAGCTCTCCGAATCTCCCGGACAGCCTGAAAAGGTAATCACTGTGTCCACGCCCAGCTGCTCTGCCAGAAGCACCGCATTTTCAAAATCCTGATGAAAGCCCTCCGCTACCGCCTTATCCGGATGCACCGCATTGCCGTGCACGCTGATAGCGCTGATTTCCAGTTCATTTTTTGTAAGCAAGCTGCGAATTTCGGAAATCGCTTCCCCATTCCCAAGAAGCTTTTCCGGGTCAAGATGTGCCTTTCCCGGAAATCCACCTGCACCAATCTCTACCGTTTGAACGCCTCTTTCATGCAAATAGGCAAGCGCATCGGCAAGACACATATCGGAAAGTGCAACCGTTAACACCCCAAGTTTCATGCGTTTGCGCCTCCTTCTGTTTGCAAATACACAGGTTCTCCTGTTTTGCCCGCCGTATAAATTGCTTCCAAAATTTCACTTACCGCAAGCGCCTCGCATGGCTTTACAATAACCTCTTTATCCTCTAAAACAGCGTCGAGCCAAAGTCTGCATTCCTTATTGGCTGCCGTTTCCGTCCTCTCTTCAAAGAAATCCGCGCCACCCTGCGCCGTGTCAAACTTGGTAATCGTCTGATAGCCGTACTGCACTTTGTTAAACCGAAGACCGTCCAGCATATCCGCGCCGCCAAGTGTTCCGCAAACTGTAGTTCTGGCTTCCATGGGATTTGCAATATTCAACGCCCAACTGGATTCCAGAGAAATGGTTGCACCATTTTCCATTTGAATAAAACCGAAAGCGGCGTCCTCCACCGTATAGGCCTTCGGGTCCCAGTCACCCCAGGCATTGCCCGGTTCCGTCTGGTCGCCGAGCTTTTTAAACACGCTGCCGCAAACCATCTTCGGTTTGTAATTATTCATTACCCACAGTGTCATATCCAGCGCATGCGTACCAATATCAATAAGCGGTCCGCCGCCCTGCTCGTATTCATCCAGAAATACGCCCCATGTCGGCACAGCACGCCGCCGAACAGCATGCGCCTTTGCGTAGTAAATTTCCCCGAATTCTCCCGCATCTGCCGCCCGCTTCATGGTCCAGACCTCGGGCGTATAGCGGTTTTGGTACCCGATGGCAAGCTTCTTGCCTGTGCGCTTTGCCGTTTCTACCATCCGTCTTGCATCTGCCGCCGTTTTTGCCATGGGTTTTTCGCACATAACATGCTTCCCCGCCTCCATTGCGGCAATGGAAATTTCTGCGTGACTGCGGTTTGGGGTGCATACATGCACTACGTCTATGGATTTATCCTCTAAAAGCGCTCTGTAATCGGTATAGACCTTTGCGCCCTCTTCTCCGAAGTTTTTTGCCGCTTCTGCTGCCCGCTTTTGCACAACGTCACAAAACGCCACCATCACGGCTCTTTCCTGTTTCGCAAGTGCCG
>JAZROH010000057.1:0-12423 GCA_045648645.1 Clostridia bacterium
AGGTTATCCGCTTCTGGGACGAATATGTGAAGCTTCGTCAAATTTATGAAGCAGGCGCATATGGCAAGGTTGTTAACGCAAACTTCCGCAGGATCAGTCCCGTGCCCGACTGGGGATGGAACGACTGGCTTTTGAAAGCAGAGCTTTCGGGCGGTGCGGCACAGGATTTACATATTCATGATATGGATTATGTTCTCTCTCTTTTCGGAAACCCCCAGGGCATTGCATCTATTAAAAATACGCTGGAAGAGAAAAACTCCTATATCCATTCGCTCATGCGCTATAAAGATTTCGCGGTGACGGTAGAGGGCACATGGGGACTTCCCACCACGCATCCCTTTGAAGCTACATTCCGCGTTGTTTTTGAAAAAGCGACCGTTGAAAACGCAGGCGGCAAGCTGATGCTGTATACAGCGGATGGCGCAGAGGAAATTAAAATCGAAAAAGAGGATCTTGCGCAGGTTGGTGCAGGCGGCAATATTTCCGATCTCGGCGGCTATTACAATGAACTGAAGTATTTTGTAAGTCGTGCGGCGGAAAATGCAAAGATTGAAAAAGCTACGCTTTCCGATGGCGTTTCTTCCCTAAAATTTGTCTTGGAGGAAATTCATAATGCTTAGAGTTGGAATTGTGGGTTGCGGCAATATTTTCACGATGCACGCAACAAGTGCACATCATCTGAAAAATGCCGAGATCGTCGGCGTATGTGATATAAAAAAGGACCGTGCGGACCGTGCGGCAGAAAAGTACGGCTGCAAGGCATATTATAACTATGAAGAAATGATCAACAAGGATATTCTGGATGTAGTGCACATTTGTGTGCCGCATTATCTGCACCCGATTATTTCGAAGTTTGCGCTTCAAAAGGGCGTACACGTGCTTTGCGAAAAGCCGATGAGTATCAAGTATGAGGACGCAGTTGAAAATGTCAGATTGGCAGAAGAAAACGGCGTGAAATACGGCATCATCTTTCAATGCAGATATAACGATGCAGCAAAACTCGTAAAAGAGAAAATCGTGGATGGAACGCTTGGCAAAATCATTTCCGCAAGAGTGGTACTTACCTGGTCAAAGCCCGATGAATACTACAGCCTTTCAGACTGGAAGGGCACATGGGAAAAAGAAGGCGGCGGCGTTTTAATCGATCAGGCGATTCATTCCATCGACCTTGCAAACTGGTTTATTGATGATGAATTTGAAAGCATCGGTGTGCATCTTTCGAATCGCGGACATGACATCATGGAAGTGGACGATACGGCAGAAGGCTTTGTCCGTTACAAAAACGGCGCCACGCTCGGCTTTTGGGCGATGAATAATTACGGCGTGGATGAACCGATTGAAATCCGTCTTTTCTGCGAAAACGGGAAAGTGACGATGGATTACGATAACGCCGAGATTATTTTAAATGACGGCACGCGTTTTGATGCGAAAACGACCGTTGATCCGGATGTTGTTTATGACGGCGGCAAGGATTACTGGGGCTTCCAGCATATTCGTGAAATTGCAGACTTTTATGCGGCGGTGGAGGAAGACAGAGAGCCGACCATCAGCGGACGGGAAGCACTGAAAATTCAGAAGCTGATTTGCGCGCTGTATGAAAAGGGATGTCGGAATTTTGAAAAAGACGGCATGGAAGTTGTCAAGTAATACATGTTCCAAAGTGAAAAGCGTACCGGGAGACCAAAAAACAGTCTTTTGGTCTCCCGCGGTACGCTTCCGTTTTTAAAAGTGGCACGCAAATATATTGACTTTTTGTGCCCTATATGCTATACATGCTTTGTGTGTTTAGGAATGTCAGTAAAGTATTGATGAGGGTTGTTCTGTCAACCGCGTTTTTACTGAGGTTTTTAAAGGTATATCCGTATCGTTGCTTTTTTATCCGAAAAGAATAAAATGTTTCTGCCACAGCTTTTTGATAAAATCAGCAAGCAGACCTCGCTTAAAAAGGCGGTGCGATTCATAGCACGGAACGATTGTCAAAAAAGTGGTCGCTGTTTCTATGCTACTTGCTGTACTTATCCGGGTAATTGCGTCTTATTTTTTTCACTTTGCTCGTCCTGTACCCTTCGGAGCACTTTACTAAAGCGATTGATTTAAACAGCTTATTCGATGGTCAAGTCAATTTGCGCGCATCGTGTTTCGCCTTGTTTTAGCAGATAGAGATCGCGCTTGGTTTCAATATCGTCCACTACATTAAGATAAGACGGCACGCTTTGCCAAGGCTCGATACAAAGATAGGGAGCATCGCTCTTAGGTGCATGCCAAAAGCCGAGGTATTGCATATCGGGATAATGCAAAGTTACGCTTTTTTCGGATTTGTCAGATTTCAAGGTGATGGTATGGCACATATCCTTAATAAAAATAGCATCGTTATCGAATAAATCGTGCGTAAGGCGAAAAATTTTGCCTTTTTCAAGCGGAAAAGGGACAGTGTTATCTGTTGTGTAACAGGAATCAAACACCATCTTTTGTGCTGGACTTTCGGACTTGAATTCAACGTAATAATCCTCAAAAGCTCCGTCGCCCCCTAAAGGAACATTAAAGCCGGGATGCCCGCCGAAGGCGGAATACATGATGCTTTCACCGTTGTTTTTAGCAGTGTATTTCATTTGTAGTGTGGCATCGTGTAATGCGTATTCTACCATATATTCAAAATTAAAGGGGTATATTTTCCGTGTTTCATCATTAGCCTTCAGAACAAAAGAAATATGATTTTCAGTGTGGGAAGTAACTTCAAAAAGTGAATCTTTTGCAAAGCCGTGAATCATCATTTTGTATTTTTTGCCTTTATATATATAGGTGTTGTTTGTAAGCCTTCCGCAAATGGGGAAAAGGTTACAGGCTCTGCCGTCCCAGTATTTTGCATCTCCTTGCCAAAGGTATTCACAGCCATCTTTTTGAATGGACATCATTTCTGCACCTATGTCTGAAATGACAACAGTAAGCTTATCGTTTTGAATTGTATACTCCATAAGATTTCTCCTTAATATTTTTTCATATTGTATCACAAAGGTTTGTATATTGCAATAAAAATTAAGAATGAAAAATTATGCAGGCACAGAAAATATGAAAAATTCAAATATTATTTGACAAAAGACAAAAAACGTGGCATAATGAAAATGATGTGAAACAAAAAGACTGCCGCAAGAAAGGGGGAGGAGCATGTTCTATCAGGCGATCGTTTTGTCTCAGGATACATTTTCCGTCAGAACCAATCCCCACAAAGATTTTCCTGAGCATTGGCATAGTGATCTTGAAATCATATATTGCCATCAAGGTGCATTTGGCGTAAGCTTTGAAAAGCAGGAATTTATCGTAAGGGAAGGACAGATTTTGTTTGTAGGAAGTTCTGTTCCGCATGCTTATTTTAATTGTACAAAGGATTGTATGGTTACCCTGCTTCGAATAGGAAGTTTATTTTTTGGTAGCACTTTATTTATGGAAATTGCAAAGAAACAATTTGTAAATCCTGTTTTGGAGGATGACAAAGAGGCACAAGAGATTTTTTGCAATGTGGCAAAGCTTTGCGAAAAAGAAGGAACATTGGTAAACAAGCTGATGTTACAAGGACTTGTTCAGATTATCGTTTCTTTGTTATTGGAGCGTTTGCCGCAGAAGGATGATTTCGTAAACTATGATAAAAGACTGAATAGTGTGTTAAATATTCAGAAAACACTGGATTATGTTTCAAAGTGCTTTGCACAAGATATTACTGTAGACACCGCCGCAATGGTTTCCGGTTATTCGAAAGGAGCGTTTTGCAGAGCGTTTAAAGAGGCAACAGATATGAGTTTCCATCAGTATCTTATGAATTACCGTGTGCAGATGGCCTGTGTTCTTCTGCAAGAAAGTCAATTTCCGATGACAAAAGTAGCTGAGGAGGCAGGTTTTCAGGATATGAAAACTTTTGGGCGTGTTTTTAAACAAATAAAGGGAATACCGCCCAGCGAATACAGAAAGAAATATAATGTAAAATAATATTAAAAGTGTAATGGAAAGCTGTACCTGAAGAGCTGCAAGGGTACGGCTTTCTTTTTTACGCAATTTTTAATGACGAAATGTTTTGATTTTACATGCGTTTTGAAAGGATGCATTTTCCAATTGTGAATTTTTGACTAAAACAAAGGACGTTCTTACCTTGTAGATAAACCATGCAGATGATAAAATAAGAAAAAAAGAAAGGAGTTATTTAGTTTACGCTCCGAAAGGAGACAAATAAAAAACAAGGAGGACTATTCAAATGGTCAAAAGAACAAGCGCAGTTTTATTGGCGGCGGTGATGCTGATGGGAGTTTTATTCGTATCACCTGTCATGGCAACAGAGGGAAATGACGGAAATTTACTTACGAATCCAGGACTGGAAACTATCGTGGACGGAAAACCGGATGGGTTTGTTGTTACAAAAGAAGGCGACACAGCAGCCTTCGAGGTCGAGCTCGATACGGCAAAAACCCATGGCGGTAGCGCCGCACTCGTGCTTTCCGGCTCTGCCGCAGCGGACAAGGTGACGGTTGATAAAACCGCAACTTTACCGGCAGGCAGACTTGATGTTACGGCATTTATGAATCTGACAGCCTTTACAGACGGCTCGGGTGTAAAGCTGGAGCTTCTCAGTGCGGACGGTGCGACGGTACATGCCACCACGGATTGGTTCGTAAAAACAGCATATAATAGCGGAACGCCCATGGGCTGGCGAAAAATGATGGTTTGCTACACCAATGCGGCAGAAGCGGAACTGATCATCCGTGTTACCTTTACCGGTGCAGGCAGTGTGACACTGGATGACTTCGGAGCAGTGATTGCTACAGAGTATGTCAGAAACGGCGACTTTGAAGGCTTTGCCGGAGATTATAAGCCGGCCGGTTTTTGGTATCCTGCTGAAACCGTTTGGGGAGAAGGGCAGTTTGCCTCCATCATGATGGAAGATAACGGCAATCATTATTTATTCTTAGGCGGTAATAATGGGAATGGTAAAGTATATTACATGCTGGGCAGATACATTGATGCGTATGTCCTGAATTTGGGTGGACAGCGCTGTACATTAAAGTTTGACTATATGGGTAATGTATATGGTACGTATGCATCTATTGGTGCAGATGCACCCGGCATTGTTTACGGCGAAAACAAGGCAATCGGAGCCACCGGACCAGAATGGCGTAGAGGATATTCTATGCATTATGCTGTACCTGCGACATTTAACAATCTCTCTTTGAATTTTGGTATCGTCAGTGTAAATAATACAGGAAAAATTGATAATATCAGCCACGAACCGGTTAAAAACGAAACCCTGACCATTATGGAAACAGGTGAAACTGTTACAGCTAATTTTGTTGCCTATGGAACGGATTACAGCTTGGAAAATATCCGTAGAGCGACTGTTATTTTGGCACGTTACAGAGTTTCTGAAGGCAATGTTTTATCGCTCGATGGCATAGAAACGGGTAATGGTACAGCGAAAAAGGTGACAATAGTCAATGCCAGAGATGATGGCAACAATCCGATTGATGTAGGTGAAACACCCCTTCGTGCTTTGGCAACACTTGACAAACCGACTGATGGAGCAAAATATGTCTATAAGGCATTTGCATGGGACGATATCGGTTCATTACGTCCGCAGATAACAAGCGAAACACTTTCTTTAAACTAACGGATGAATTCCTGAAGTGTGCTTTAGATGAAAGACTTTAGAAGGAATGGATGTATGAAAAGAAAACTTTCAATATTATTGTGCATTCTTATGCTGGCTTCGGTTTTCAGTCTGTGCGGCATGACGGCAAGTAACGCTGAAGAAGTAAAGGCGGAGATTGCATTAGGCGTTACCAATGTAAAGCTTCCTGCGGTGGAAGGAACGGAAGAACTCCTGAAAAACGGAGATCTTGAAGATTTGGATGCAGCAGGAAGACCTGAAAAATGGGGATGCAGTGCTTTTGGAAGAACGGACGGAACAGGTGCATTTATCATTAGTGACGAGAAAGCCTACGAAGGGAATTCTCTAAAGCTTGTAGGCGGTGCTTCTCCTGCGGCAAATCCTTATATCTCACAGACCTTTGAGACAAACCCCGGCGCTGTTTATCAGCTTCGTACCATGATTCGAAAGGATTCGGGACGAAGCGGCATGACGGTGAAACTGGAGTTTTATCCCGAGGCTTTACCGGGCTTATCTATGGCGTGGCAGGTCTATACGTTTAACGTTACCACTACAAGCGGAAAGTGGCAGGAAATGCTCTATAATTTCAAGGCACCCACAAATGCCAAAAGTGTTTCTGTTTATTTTCGGCTCCTGAATGAGGACGGCGAGGTGTGTTATTATGACAATGCCTCCATCTGCATGGTACAGCCGGCTGAAGAACTTGCAATCAGTCCCGACCAGTATTTCTATTATCCGGAGGCTGAAAAGGGAACTGCTTCTGTTAAAGCGTTGACGGAATATTATCCGGAAGCTATTGGCGGAAGTGTAGTGTTTTCGCTGGTGGATGAAGATAATGTGCTAAAGCAAAGTGAAGCTATATTGGATCAAAACGGCGAAGCTACATTTGAATATGACACCGCGCTTTTGAAAGAACTGAAAAAAGAGTATATACTTAGGGCGGTCCTCAAAGATAAGAATGGAAATGCAATATATACAAAAGAGGAAACAATCTATAAGTATGCTCGCCCTAAGTATATACGAGAAGACGGTGTGTTTCAAGCCCCCAAAGAATCTCCCTTTCATGCAGTAGTTGCCTATCATCCTTACGGCGAAAAGGATTATGCAGAGCTTAAAAATGCCGGCATTACCGTACTGCAAGGAAACGAAGGAATGCTGAGCCGTGCCGCCGAGAAGGGCATGAAGGTGCTTATGGTGCTGTATGAACCATCTAAGTCCGCCGTTCATCCGGATTTGCGTGCAAAAACCATTGAATTGGTTACAAAATACAAGGATGATCCACGCGTTTTCGGATGGGCGGTTGCGGATGAACCGTATTTCAGTTTGCCGGATCCGCTTCCGGAGCTAAAAGAGGCTTATAAACTGATTCGTGATATCGATGATAATCATCCTGTGTATATTGTGGAATGCACATCCAAGTTTTTGAAGGATACAAAAAAGGTTTGTGATTACGTTGCCAATGACCCTTACTTGCCTGCAACGGAAGGGATGAAAGGCGTTAAGATGAATACATCCCATGTGTATGACACAACGCGTATTACAATGGCGGCGGCAGAAGAAATAAAACCAACACTCGAGCTTTTGCACGCCTTCAAACATATTGATTATCTGCCCGATGCGGATGCGGAAAGACACATGATTTACCAGGCTTATATGGCAGGGGCTACTTCCCATGGATATTATGCATGGGATGATGCCATGAAGGTGGATGGAAAAAATATCAGGCTTCCCGATGTTACAGAAACAAATATCTATGAAGGTATCAGAGATTTTGCGGAAAAAGAGCAGGAAGATGTATTCCGACACTTTGTCACAAAAGAGTATCCCGGATTTGCCCATTATGTAGGTGCGGATGCAATGTATCACGGGTACATAAAGGACAGCAAACTGTATCTGATTGTTATGAATCAGAGTACGGCAGAGGAGAAAGAAATTACCGTTCCGCTTACAAGCTTTGATGGCAGTATATCTCTCAAAGGTTACAAGGCGGCATACGTTTCCGGAAAAGAGAGTGAAAACTTTACAGGAACAACGAGTTCTGTGACGGTTACGGTGCCGAAGCATGGCGTTGTACTTCTGGAGATTACCCCTTCGGAAACGGTAGATTTCAGTATACTTTCAAAAGAAAAATTCTGGAACTACTTTAAAACCGTGAACGGTCTGAAAAACCACGGGGAGGGCAAAGAGAATTTTGTTCAGAATCCGGGAATGGAAATCTTTGCCGGTGGCAAGCCGGATGGCTATGCGGTTTCCAAAAGCGGTACGGCTTCTTTTTCAAAGGAAACCGATCCGGCAAAAACCCATGGCGGTAGTGCGGGGGCACTGGTGCTTTCCGGTAGCCGTTCTACTGACACAGTGACGATATCAAAACCCGTAACCCTCCCGGCAGGAAAGCTGGATATTACCGCATTTATGAACCTGACCGGCCTCACGTCCGGAACGGGTGTTAAGCTGGAGCTGGTATCTGCCAACGGCAGTGCCGTTCTTGCGGCCACAGATTGGTTCGTAAAAACGGCATATGGTGATGGAACGCCCATGGGATGGCGAAAAATGATGCTGTGCTATACGAATGCAGCGGAAGCGAACTTTATCGTCCGTGTCACCTTTTCCGGTGTAGGGGAAGTGGCGATAGATGACTTTGCGGCATATGTAACAACAGATTATGTTAGAAATGGTGACCTTGAAGGCTTTGCAGGAGATTATAAGCCGGCAGGCGCATGGTATTACAAAGGTAACTCGTTTAACTGGGGCGAAGAAGAGATTGCCTCTGTTATGAAGGAGCCGGATGGGAATCATTACTTAAGTATTCATGCGAAAAAATTTCAGGATACACCGAGAGAAATCTACTATAATCTGTCTATAAATAACGCTCCTGAGCTTCGCGGCCGTCGCGGTGTTTTACAGTTTGATTATGTAGGAAACAGGTATAGTACATATGCATACGTTGGTGCAAGTGCACCTTCAATTATGTGGGCACCGGGCAAAACCATCGGGTCTACAGGTAGCGTATGGCGCAGAGACTATTCCATGTATTATACAAATCCTCTTGATGCAAGCAATAACTCGTTTTTCTTTGGCTGTGCCAGTGGGGACGATACTGTAAAAATTGATAATATATCTTTCGGGATTGCGGAAGATAAGCTTACGGTTTCTGAAACAGGCGGTGAAGTGAAGGCTGACCTCGTAGCGTTTGGGGCGGATTACAGTGCAGAAGAGAAGCGCCGAACAGCGACTGTTATTTTGGCACGCTACAGAGTGTGCGAAGGGAATGGTTTATCTCTTGACGGCATAGAAACGGGTAGCGATACTGCAAAAATGGTTGCCATCATAAATTCATTAGAAGCAGCGAAGGATAATCCAATTGAAGTGGGCGAAACACCACTTCGTGCTTCAGCAGCACTTGCCAAGCCCGCTGATGGAGGAGAATACGTATATAAAGCGTTTGTATGGGACGATATCAGCAGTATTTGCCCGCAGACGAAAGTTATATCTTTCCCCTAAAGGAGGGATAAATATATGGAACACTTTGAAAGGAATGCATATATGAAAAAAATACTCTCAATTTTAATTTGCACATGCATGATGATTACTGTTTTCAGCGTCCCGGGTATAGCAGAAAATAATGCGCAAGAGGTGACTGCCGAAATTCCAATGGGCAGTACGGATGTGCGGCTTCCGGCTGTAGAGGGGACAGAAGATTTGCTGAAAAACGGAAACCTCGAAGAAATAGATGCATCCGGAAAGCCTGTAGGCTGGAGCTCTCGTGCTTATGACGGCGAAAACGGCGTAGGTGCATCCATCGTTACCGGCAGGGAAGCCTATGACGGACATTCCCTAAAGCTCGTGGCAGGTGCGGCTCCTGCTGCAAATCCATTTATATCACAGAGCTTTGAAACAAAACCCGGTGCGATTTATCAGCTCCGAACCATGGTTCGTAAGGATGTGGAAGGCGGTTTTATGACGGTGAAGCTGGAATTCTATCCAGAGGCTACACCGGGACTTTCTATGGCATGGCAGGTCAATACCTTTGTCATTAACACTACAAACGGAAAGTGGCAGGAGGCACTTTATAATTTCAAGGCCCCTATCAATGCGAAAAGTCTTTCCATTTATTTAAGGCTTATGCATGAGAACGGTGCTGTGTGCTATTATGATGATGCCTCTATACGTATGGTGCAGATGCCGGAAGCACTTTCAATCAGTCCTGACCAATATTTCTATTATCCGGATGCGGAAAAGGGGACAGTAGATGTAAAGGCGCTGACAGAGTATTATCCGGAAGCTATAGGTGGCAGCGTGGCGTTTTCGCTTTTGGACGGGAATAATGTATTGCAACAAAACGAAGCTGTTTTGAATTCTAACGGAGAAGCTGTATTTGAGTATGATACAACACTTCTTACAGAATTCAAAAAAGAGTACATACTCAGGGTGGTACTTAAGGATAAGGAAGGAAAAGAAATATATACAAAAGAGGATACGATCTATAAGTATCCAAGACCGAAGTATGTCAGAGAAGACGGCATATATCAAGTGCCAGGAGAAGAACCTTTTCAGGTTGTAGGTGTCTATCATCCATACAGTGAAAAGGATTATACGGAACTCAAAAAGGCAGGGATTTCTGTTATTCAGGGCGGTGAGCCACAGCTTGAGAAGGCAGGCAACAACGGCATGAAGGTTTTGATGGTTTTGTACGAACATCCAAAATCAGCAGCACATCCCGAAATGCGTGAAAAAACCATTGAAATGGTTACAAAGTATAAGGACGATCCGCGCGTATTTGGTTGGGCGGTTTCGGATGAACCGTATTTCAATCTGCCGGATCCCCTTCCTGAATTGAAAGAAGCGTATAAGCTTATCCGTGATATTGATGATAATCATCCTGTGTATATTGTAGAACTCACAGATAAGTTCTTAAAAGATACCCAAAAGGTTTGTGACTATGTGGCAAACGACCCATACCTTCCTGCAACAAAGGGACTGACAGGCGTTAAGATGGATACGACGCACGTATATGATACAACACGAATTGCAGTAGATGCAGCAAATGGTATAAAACCTACATTTGAGCTTTTGCATGCCTTTCATCACATTGATTATTTTCCGGATGCGGATGCAGAGCGTCATATGATATACCAGGCCTATATGGCAGGCGCTACGTCCCATGGATATTATGCCTGGGATGATGCTATGCGGATAGACGGAAAAGCAGTACGACTTGCCGATGTTACAGAAACCAATATCTATGAGGGTATTACAAGCTTTGCGGCAAAAGAACGGGACGATGTGTTCCGCCATTTTGCCATAAAGGAATACCCCGGCTTTTCTCATTATGTAGGCGAGGACGTGATGTATCACGGCTACATAAAGGATAATAAGCTTTATATGATTGTGATGAATCAGAGCACAGAGGAAGAGAAAACCTTCCAGATTCCGCTTACAAGCTTTGACGGCAGCATAACGATTGACCGCTACCAGGCGTCCTATATAAACGGCTATGAAGGGGCAGACTTCCGGAAGAACTCTGATATGCTGGAGGTTACGGTGCCGAAGCACGGCGTATCCGTCGTAGAGGTAGTGCCGACACAAAAAGCGGATTTTGCCTCACTTTCCAAGGATGCATTCTGGGAATACTTTAAAGCTGTGAATGAAAATCCTGACCATTCCGAAGGTATGAACGCCCATTTTACAGACATCGAAGAATATGATTGGGCACAGGAAGCAATAGAACGCCTCTATAAAGAGGGAATTGTGAACGAAAAGGAAGAGGGCGTTTTTGCACCTGCTGATAAAATCACCCGTGCAGAATTTGCAGGTTTCTTGGTCCGTACGTTGGGATTGACTTCGGACAGCACCGAGCTTTTCGGGGATGTAGCGGAAAACCACGAATTTGCAAAGGAAATTGCCATCGGGAAAGCCCTTGGCATTTTAAAGGGAACGGACGGTGTAAATTATAATCCTGAGGCAGAAATCTCCCGGCAGGATTTGATGGTTATCTGTGCCCGTGGTATGCGTCTTGTAAAAGAGCTTGCCGAAGGAGAAGAACCAATATTTTCGGATAAAGATAAAATTGCAGACTATGCCCGGGAGGACGTTGCGGCAATGGTGAAGGCCGAAATTGTAACCGGGTATACCGACGGCACAATCGGGCCGCTCGGGAATACGACACGCGCGGAAGCGGCTGTCATTATGGACAGAATATCCGAATGGAATGCGCAGGCTTAAAAGGTCTTTATTGGAACGCTGAATAAATGAAAAGCCCGAAAGAACCGGAAATAGGAAATTTTTCGCATGCTGCCGGGCTTTTCGTTACTGAAAAAGGACTTTTAAGGGATGGCCTACCTGTTTATAAGGGCGGAAAAAGAAAAAAGTTTTTACGGAATACAGAGTGAAATACATCTTTGAAAGGATGCAACATGTGTTTAGATAAGTACGGATGGAATCGGTATTTATTTTGGGGAAGCATTTGTTACATTTTTTCGGAACAGGAGAGAACAGAATGAGGATGAATAAAATTTTTTGGAGTATGATTCTGGCGGCAGTGCTTCTTTACACTTCGCTCGGAAACCTCTCTTCTTTTGCGGCAGACTTCCCGGATACTGCCGGAACGAAATACGAAAAAGCCGTTTCCGTGCTCTCTGACCTCGGCATCGTTGAGGGTCGCGATACGGGAGAATTTGACCCCGCGGGAAATCTGACGCGTGCGGAAATGGTTACTACCGTTGTACGCGTTCTTGGCCTTAGTGACTGGATGGAGGAGAGAGACTGCTTTTCGGATG
>JAZROH010000058.1:0-8864 GCA_045648645.1 Clostridia bacterium
GCCTCCGACTTATCTGCCTTTGTTATGGCGGCGCGTCCTTCACATTTGGCAAAGCTGCCGGCTGTTTGAATAATATTTACGGCATCCCGTCCGTTTTGGGCGTAGTCCGCCACCGCTTCCACCGCATCCGCCTCCGCGAAAAAACCGCTTTTCTCTGCGGCATGGGCGGCAATGGAAAGAATTTCAGGCGTGGAAAGTGCGTCGAAAAACACCTCGGTACAGCGGGAGCGAAGGGCAGGCGGCAGTTCTTCCGGCGAGCGGGTTGTAGCACCCACAAGACGAAAATCTGCGGGAAGACCATTTTGAAAAATATCATGCACATGGCGCGGAATATCGGGGTTTTCACGGCTGTAATAGGCACTTTCAAAGAAAACACGCCGGTCTTCCAGTACCTTTAAAAGCTTGTTGAGCTGCAGGGGCGGAAGCTCGCCGATTTCATCCAGAAACAAAATGCCCCCGTGGGCTTTTGTAACGGCACCCGCTTTAGGCTGCGGAATACCGCCGGGGCCATATGCGCCTGCGCCCTGATAAATAGGGTCATGCACAGAGCCGATAAGCGGGTCTGCAATGCCGCGTTCGTCATATCGAAGGGTTGCCGCATCCATTTCTACAAAGCGCGCATCCTTCCCGAAGGGGGAATCTTTATTTTTAGAAGCTTCTAAAAGTGCCGCCCGTGCCGCCGCCGTTTTCCCCACCCCCGGCGGACCGTAAATAATTACATGCTGTGGATTTGCTCCGCAAAGTGCGGCACGAAGCGCACGCTTTCCGTCTGCCTGCCCGCATATTTCTGCAAAAGAGGTTGGGCGGGTTTTTTCCGAAAGCGGCTCCGTAAGATGTATACGGCGCATAGCATGCAGCTTTTCAAGCGCACGGCGTGACTCCTTTTCGAGCCCCGTCTGGCTGTGCTTCTGGCTTCGCATCAGTTGCAGAAAATAAAAGCAAGTCACAGCCGAAAAACTAAGCTGCGTCAAAATGAGTATCGTAGAAAGCATTGTATCTCCTCCGGCTTTTTTCGATAGTATTTGTTTTTCGAAAAAAAATATGCCCGCTGAAGTTCTGAAAAAATTTTTCTTCGCATACGATTACAGAAAGGAAAGGAGTACAGGCTTTTGGATATTTCTTTATTGCTACAGTATTTTCCGCCGGAAATTGCAGGGCGCATTCGAGAGGCTTGCAAAGAAAATGCAGCGATACGCGAAATCCGACTTCGCGCCGATGCGCCGCCGGTTGTGATTACCGATAAAACGCTTGTTATAGAAGGGACTTTGGTTTCTGCCTGCAGCATCCAGCGGACGGCACAGCGAATGTGCCAGAATTCCGTATACGCACGGCAGGAAGAACTGAAAAACGGCTTTGTGATATTGCCCGGCGGACATCGGGCAGGTTTTGGCGGAAGAACCGTGACGGAAAACGGACAGGTACGAACGCTCACGGAGATTTCTTCCGTGAATTTGCGCATAGCACACGAAATTATCGGCGCTGCCGATAGTGTCATCCCCGCCCTTCTTCACGGAAACGATGTATATAATACGTTGATTGTTTCCCCGCCCGGTGCGGGAAAAACAACGCTGCTTCGTGATATTGCCCGCCAAATGGGAAGCGAAAAATACGGGTTTCGGGTTGGTATTGCGGATGAGCGGGGCGAGATTGCCGCTATGTACCGCGGCACACCCCAAAATGATATCGGAATATTCACAGACGTATATGACGGCTGCCCCAAGGCGCAGGCAATGCAAATGCTGCTTCGCGGGATGAGCCCACGCATCGTTATCACCGACGAGCTTGGCGGCGAAGAGGATGAACGGGCAGTACGCGCCCTTGTCTATGCCGGCGTTCGCGTTATTTGTTCCCTGCACGGCGCAGGGCGGGAGGACGCATTGGCACGCCCCGGCATTGGTGCACTATTGCGGGCAGGGATTTTCAAAAAGGTTGTAACCCTAGGCGGTGTGGGGCGCGTCATATCTATCAGTTAACGGGCACCGGTGTTCTTAAATATAAAAATAATGGATGCGAGTAATTACCCGCATCCATTATTTTGTTCGCATTAAAACAAATCGCTGTGGCTCCCCGTTCGCGTCAAAGATAACGTAATCATATCTTCTTCCTTTTTATAAATTAAAAGCCAATCCGGCGTAATATGACATTCTCTATGGCCGAGATAATCTCCTTTGAGTGCGTGGTCGTTATTTTTTTCTGGCAAAACCTTTTCTTCCCGCAACAAAGTCAACACCTCTTCAAACAAAGAAATATCATATCCGCGCTTAACGATGATTTTAAAATCTTTTTTGAACTTTGATGAAAACCGAACTTTAAGCATATAAATCCCTCATAAGTTCATCCATATCATCGTAAGCCTTGCTCATATTTCTATTATGGTTTACATCATCAATTGCTGCAAGCGTTTCTGCGTTAGGCATATCTACAGCGAGTTCAAACGGTATTTTGCCGAGCCGAACTGCCTGTCTGCAAAACACGCCCATTGCGGTTGACATATTTAATCCTAAAGCAGAAAACAATTCATCCGCTTGTGTTTTTAATTCTTTATCCATACGAATAGTGACATTGGTCGTAGCCATAAGAACAAACTCCTTTCACTTCTAGTATATTCATTATAACATTTCCTATGTGCAATGTCAATCATTTGCACGAAAAAATCAAGAATCAATCATTGCACAAAATGACAAAATATTGAAGTAATACGTTGAATCATTTAAAGAATTAGGTAACGAAGTGATTGGATATGAAAAAATAACACCACTATCATTTACATCTGTAGCCTTTTGGCAGGGCATCAATATCTATTCTGTTTTTTCCGAGTCTGCCGATGGGACACATTCCACCGGCGTCATGAGTACCATTCGTACTGCCGCCACAATGGGAACGCCCAAAAGCATGCCCACCGTGCCCCAGATGCCGCCGAAAAAGAGAACGGCAAATATGACCCAGAAGGGGCTGATACCCACAGAATTCCCGAGAATGCGGGGCTGGATGACGTTGCCGTCCACCTGCCCGAGCACAAGCTGAAATACGAGGACCCAAAGCGCATCGATAGGTCCCAGGGCAATAAGGCACACGAGCGTAATAACAATCGCGGCGATAATGGGACCGAAAAACGGAATCATATTGCCAATTGCCGCCACAAGTCCCAAAAGCCAGGCATAGGGCGCATCATACACGATATAAAACAGGGTGGAAATAGCACCCACAACAATCGCATCCATAGCAAGCCCTGTAAAATAGGCGTAAAACATGTCGATAAGGCGGCGGGAATAAAACTGTACTTTTGCCGCACGATACGGGCGAAGAAGAATTTGCAAACCGCTGCGGGCAAGCGCCTTTAGGGACTCCTTCTCCAGGATGGCATATATCGAAACAATAAGTCCCGTAAAAATAGATGCCAGCACGCTTGCAACGCCCCCTACAATGTTGCCTGCTCTCAGAAACAGTTCGGTTTCCAAAAGGTGCGTTAAAAAGGCGTTGGCTTTATTGAGCCATTCCTCTTTTTGCGGAATGTTAACACCATTAAAAATTTCCATGGCGCGGGTAGAAATCACATCCCAGTTGGCAATAATTTCTGCAATGTTTTTCGAAATTGCGTCCACAAGATAGCTGATTACAAAAAAGCATATAAAGAGAAACAGAACATACACCGCACCGATAGAAAGCGGCAAGGACGCTTTTTTCAGCCATGCAAAGCGGGATTTTTTAATCCATTTTTGCAGTTTTTCCACCGGCTTATGCAAAAAGAAAGCAATAAAGCCACCAATGATAAACGGCGTTAAAATGTCAATTATCACCCATAAATAGTCGAGAATACGGGAAAAGTTGTCAATAATTTTATAGCCGATGACGAACAAAAGCCCGAAAAAGAGCGCACGCCACCATTGATTTGTCACTTTGGGCATAAGGCTTCCTCCATTTATATACCAAACAAACGTTTTGCGTTTTCCGTTGTAAGCGCTGCAAGCGTACCCACATCAATGCCTCGTATTTCCGCAATCTTTTCTGCCGTGTATTTCAGATTGAGAGAAGAATTTCGCTTGCCGCGATTTGGCGCGGGCGAAAGATACGGACAATCTGTTTCCAGAAGCAGACGGTCAAGCGGCACCTCGCGCGCCACGTCCACAGTGTGCCGTGCGTTTTTATAGGTGACCACGCCGCCCAGTGCTACATGCATACCAAGGCGCACTACCTCCCGCATAAATTCGACGCTTCCTGAAAAACAATGCATAACGCCTTTCGTTATGCCTTCCTCCTTCAAAATCTGCAAGCAGTCGCCATGGGCTTCCCTATCGTGAATAACCACCGGCATACCAAGCCGCTTTGCTAAGAGAAGCTGTTGCCGAAACGCCGTGCGCTGCACGTCCCTTGGGACATCGTCATAATAATAATCGAGTCCTATTTCACCGATAGCAACCGCCTTTTCATGTGCCGCCATCTCCTCCAGCGTGCGCAGGGCTTCGCTGCTGACTTCGCCGGCACTTTCGGGATGCACGCCTACGGCGGCATACACAAACGGATATTTCTCTGCCATGCGAATACAGTCCCGACTTGCTGCCAGATTGTCCCCGATATTGACGACGGCAGAAATGCCGTTTTCAGACAGGGACGCCAAAAGCGCGTCCCTGTCTTCCGAAAAAGCTTCTGCATTGTAATGTGCGTGAGAATCAAAAAACATAGCGTTCACCTTATCTTACTTGGCTTCCGCTTTCAATATCTTTGTCAGGTGCAATAAGTGATAAATCCTTCCCGTCTGATGCCGCAAGAATCATGCCTTCAGACAGCACACCGCGAAGTTTTACAGGTTTTAAATTCGTAACAACTACAACCCTTTTGCCGATGAGTTCACTTGGATTATAATGTTTTGCAATCCCCGATACAATCTGTCTCACTTCACCGCCGATTTTAATCTGTGAAACCAAGAGCTTTTCAGCACCTTCAACGGGTTTTGAATCAATAACTTCACCCACTTTAAGCTCTACTTTGGCAAAATCGTCAATCGTAATTTCACTTATTTTTTCTTCTTTTTTAACTTCCTTGGCAGCTTTTTTCTTACCCTCTTCTATTTCGTTTGTAATTTCTGCAAGCTTTTTAGCTTCGTCAATTCGTTGGAATAAAGGCTTTGCATCTCCAACAAATGTATTTGATTCCGTTTTGCCGAAGCTGTCAAGAGAAGTAATTTCTGTATATGTCGCACCAATCTGTTTCAGTATTTCCTGCGATGTTTCCGGCATAAACGGTGCAAGAAGAACACCTATAAATCTAATGCCTTCAATTAAGTTGTACAAAACCGTTTTGAGTCTTCCCAGGCTTGCTTCATCTTTAGCAAGTGCCCAGGGCATTGTTTCATCAATATATTTATTAAGCCTTCTTGCAAGATTCATAATTATTTCAAGAGAATCTGCAACTTTAAACTCGTTCATTTTAGCTATAACACTATCTTTTGTGTCAAGCGCAGTTCGAGTCAAATCGTTATCAAGTTCGTCGCAAACAGAAGTGTTTTCAATTTTACCATCAAAATATTTTTTGCTCATTGCAACAGTTCTGTTAACAAGATTCCCAAGTGTGTTTGCAAGGTCGGCATTAAACCGTGAAATAAGTGTTTCGTATGTGATGGTTCCATCCTGCGCGTAAGGCATTTCACGGAGAACGTAGTATCTTACAGCATCAACACCGAAATGGCGAACTAAATCATCAGCATAAATAACATTGCCCAGAGATTTACTCATTTTGCTATCGCCGTTAAGTAGCCAGGGATGGCCAAATACCTGCTTTGGCAACGGCTCGCCAAGTGCCATAAGAATTATAGGCCAGTAAATCGTGTGGAAACGAAGAATATCTTTTCCAATAATATGCACATTTGCAGGCCAGTATTTTTTGTATAAATCGCCACTTCCGTCTACGTCGTATCCAAGCGCTGTAATGTAGTTGGAAAGCGCATCAATCCAAACGTATATAACATGGTTTTCGTCAAAGCTTACAGGAACACCCCATTTAAAGGATGAACGCGAAACACAAAGGTCTTGCAATCCCGGTTTTATGAAGTTGTTCACCATTTCTTTTTTTCTTGATTCAGGCATAATAAACTCGGGATTTTCTTCAATGTGTTTCATGAGTCTGTCCTGATACTTGCTTACTTTAAAGAAATATGCTTCTTCTTTGGCTTTTTTCACTTCTCTTCCGCAGTCTGGGCACTTTCCGTCAACAAGCTGCGTTTCAGTAAAGAAAGTTTCACACGGCACACAGTAGTGTCCTTCATATTCGCTTTTATAAATATCGCCCTGCTTATAAAGCTTTTTAAATATTTTCTGAACCACTTTTTCATGATAATCATCTGTAGTTCTGATAAATTTATCATAGCTTGTATTCATTAAATCCCATATAGTTTTAATTTCTCCCGCAACCCCGTCTACATACTGCTTTGGAGAAACACCCTGCTCTTTTGCAATTTCTTCAATTTTCTGACCATGTTCGTCAGTTCCTGTCAAAAAGAAAACATCATTTCCCATCTGCCGTTTAAAACGTGCAATAGCATCCGTTAAAATGATTTCATAGGTGTTTCCTATATGTGGTTTTCTTGATGTGTAGGCAATAGCCGTGGTTATATAAAATTTTTCCATCATTCTCCGTCCCTTCTGTAAACATTCTATTTTATTATACCCTTTTTTTTCCAATTTGTAAAGGAAAAAACGGATTTTCCCAAAAATACCTTGAGAAAATCCGTTTTTTATATTTATTCGCAGTTTTTTAGAAAAGATGCATAATCATTAGTCCCGCAAACGCCGTTATAATTCCGGCGATTCCTTTTACATTCATTTTTTCGCTGAGTAAAAAGTGTGATAGCAGTGCTGACAAAATTAAATTTGCTCCTTGCAGCACCGGATAAATTTGTGCTGCAGACAAAAAGCCCGCAGCCATCGTTTTTGTTACAGAATTAAGATACAAACAAAAAGCCATGGCGAAATATAGCATAACATGCCGGCGGTCATAAAGTTTCTGTTGCATTTTTGGGGTGGTTTTCCTTCCGCTGGCTACAGGGTACAGACAAAGGAGCAATAAAAGCCCAAATGTATACATGTAAAAGTTGAAAACCTCCGCGTTTCGTCCAATTTCACGCATATATATTTTCTGTGAGAAATCAGCCAGTGCCGAGCCCATACTCCCCAAAACCAATATAACCAGCCCCTGCAGTGATAAGCGTCCTTTTATCCCCTTGTTATAGGCAGACATAATCAGTACCGCACCAAGCAAAACGCCCATTCCCATCCATTGCCCCGCACGAACAGGCGCTTTGTAGAACACATAATCCAGCATGCAGGTAATGACAGTTCCCAGCATCGTAAAAACACTTAGAAACATATATGCCTCATTGCGATAGGCATACATCCATAAAACGCAAAACACACTCATGCTGACGCCTGCCATAAAACATATTCTAAGCGCATTATACGAAACGATAAGCCCTGCCGCTCCCGTTTTCAGCACGGCAAGAAGGGAACCGATTACGGCGCAAAAAAGCATCCGCATAAGATTAATAAAAATGCATTCCCTGAAATTTTGCATATCACGGCTTATTGTTTTCCCGCAAAAGCCTTTTGCCACACCTGCCAGCAAAGCCACCGTAAGATAAATATATCCCATTTTCTTTCCCCTTATCTTTTCGGTGCATCCCCGAAATCCGGAACCTCCAAGGGTATGCCGCCCTGCTTTGCCGACTCAATTGCCACAAGCCCGGGTATGTTGCATCTTGCGGCAAACCATGCGTTGAGCACCGGCATTTCGCCCTCTACCACTGCCTTGCAAAAATCATCTATTAAAAGCTGATGGGATGCCATGTGCCCGTTTTTCAGTCCTTGAAATGTCTTGGGAATTCGTGCATATTCCTTCTTTTGTATTTCTGCCGGCGAACTCCATTGCCATTCCCCGTTTGCCACTCTTTCCTTAAAGTCCGGAAGCATCTTGTTTTGTACCATATCGGCGGGATTTACATAATCACTCACATCCGTAAGCTTGATTCTTTCTGTCTCACTCTCAAAATCCTTTTCATAGAGAAGATGCTGTGCATTATTAAATTCATAGCTCCCCTTTGTGCCGTATAAGGATGAAATGTATGAGCTGGGTCTTCCGTAACCAAATCCGCGCGCCTCCGTCACACGAGCCGTACCCCCATTGGCAAGTTCCATAAAAACATACTGGTTAATAAATTCATTTCCCCACACATTGCCATCCTTTTGAAAAGCAGCATCTTCGGTCCTACAACCGAAGCACGTTACTTTCTTTACATAAGAATTTACAGCCGACAAAATCATTGCTGTAGAATGTGTTGGATAAAACAGTGGCGGCATTCCTCTTTCTTCTTCCACTTTGCCATAGCTAATGTCATCAATATGGTGATAATACTGGGATGCTCCATAAGAAAATTCTCCAAATTTTCCCTTTTGGTACGCTTCTCGGCAAAACATGGCGCACGGATAATAATAACAGGTTTCCCCAATCATATATGTAAGTCCGGTTTCTTCTACAAGACGGACAATCTCGCGACATTCTTCCACCGATGATGCCATCGGCACAGCAGAAAACACATGCTTCCCCGCCCGAAGTGCGCGAATGGTAATATCGCCATGCTGGTGTCTGCGGGTATAATTGGCAATACAGTTAATTTCCGCATTTTCCAGTGCCTCTTCAAAGCTTCCTATCGTTTCAACCCCAAATTCTTTCGCAAAGTTTTCCGCCTTTTCCTGTACCAAATCACAAACATACACCTTTGCCGTATTCGGGTGGGCTTTGTAAAGCTCTACAAAGTGATGCGCAAATGCGCCGCACCCGATGATTGCAATTGTAAGTTTCTCCTCCATGCCAACATC
>JAZROH010000059.1:0-2311 GCA_045648645.1 Clostridia bacterium
TATAGGTGATATTTAAGTAATTTATAAGGGATGAAAACCATGAATTTGGATTTCATCCCTTATAAAAAGTTATAATAAAGAAAAGAGGGACATAATGCAATACACTAAAATCAGCGGCTTTTCGGATGAAATTGCACCCGAAATTGACAAGCAGTTTGCACTTTTGAAAAAATTGGGAATTCGGTATTTTGAACCGCGCGGCGTGGACGGGAAAAATATTTCCTTACTTGATGATGCCGAGGTTTCGGCGCTCAAAAACAAGATGGATATCGCAGGGATTTATGCATCTTCCATCGGTTCGCCTATCGGTAAAATCAAAATTACGGATTCATTTGATGAACATTTTTCGCTGTTTCAACGGATCGTTCGCACAGCCAAAATGCTAGGCTGTCGTTACATACGTATATTCAGCTTTTATAACGAAGGTGAAAAGTGGTCGGCTACGGAGCGGGATGAAGTGTTGAAGCGGCTGGGTAAGATGATTGCGTATGCGAAGGAAGCCGATGTTGTGTTGCTTCACGAAAACGAAAAAGAAATCTACGGTGATACCGCCGGAAGATGTCAGGATCTCATGGAAAAGCTCTTCTGTGAAAATTTTTGCATGGTATTCGACCCTGCAAACTTTATTCAGTGTGGAGAAGATACGAAGGAGGCTTACCGATTGCTGGCGCCGTACATTCGCTATATGCATATCAAGGATGCACGCTTTTCGGATCGGATTGTTGTACCCGCCGGAATGGGGGACGGTAATTTGCCGTATATCTTGGGTGAGCTGCTTCAAAGCGGATACGACGGGTTTCTTAGTTTAGAGCCGCATCTTGGTAAATTTAAAGGCCTGGAAGAACTGGAAACCGCAGAGATTATGGCAGGTCTTCCGGACGGCGGCGAAGGAACGTACACACTTGCATACAACAAGCTTTGTGATATCCTAGATGCAATTTAAGGAAGAACAACAAGGGAGGAAGAACATGGAACACTCGTTTTCAGGAAAATGGATTACATTGCCGGATATGGCGGATACTGCGCCGATTTTCGTATTTCACAGGGAAAAGGAGCGGCAGGCTTTATCATCACCGCTTCCGGAAAACATGCATATGCTGTTTCGCTCTGCATTCCAAACGGAAGCAAACGGACGAGTACTACTCTATATCACGGCGGACGATTACTATAAGGTATATATAAACGGCACTTTTGTCACCCAAGGACCGTCACCCGCGTATCCTTTTCACTATTATTACAATGAAGTGGACATTACAGACTATGTGCGAAAGGGAGAAAATGTTATAGCGGTACATGCATACTATCAGGGACTTTTTAACCGCGTATGGGTAAGCGGAGACGGACGGGCAGGACTTCTTTATGATATCGTGCAGGAAGGAACACTTCTTGCAAAAAGCGATACAAATGTAAAATGTTGTCGTCACAGTGCATTTTCCGCGCTTGAAACGGTAGGGTACAAAACACAGTTTATGGAGCAATATGACAGCCGTGCGCAGGAGGTTGGCTTTGAAAAGCCGGACTTTGATGACAGCGCGTGGGAGAAGGCGGCCTTGTTTAAGAATGCGGATTATACCTTGGCTAAACAGCCGACAAAGCAGCTTTCTGTTTATGCCGTAAAGCCTGTCAGGATTGAAAAAATCTCCGGCGGTTATAAGGTGGACTTCGGCCGCATGTATGTTGGTGCACTTTCTGCCGTAGGAAAAGGAAAAAGCGGGCAAACGGTAATACTGCACTTTGGACAGGAACTGACGGAGGAAGGCGATGTACGGTTTGAACTCCGTGCCAGATGCACATACGAGGAAAAATGGATTTTGTCCGGCGGCAAAGACACACTGGTGCAATACGATTATAAGTGCTTCCGGTATGCCGAAATTCTCTGTCCCGAGGATTGTGAAATCACCGATATCGAAATGATTGTAAGACACTACCCATATGAAAATGTTCGAAGCTGTGCCTTTAAGGATGAAATGCTGCAAAGCATATGGCAGCTTGCTGCAGATTCACTGCACTATGGCGTGCAGGAGGTTATACAGGATTGTATGGAGAGGGAAAAAGCACAGTATCTTGCGGATGCCTGTCTGACGGCGCCGGCGCTTTCCGTGCTGACGGATGATACCGCCATATTGGAAAAGGCGATTGACGATGCACTTCGCTCATCGTTTATTACCGGCGGGCTTATGACATGTACCACCTGCTCTCATATGCAGGAAATGGCAGAGTTTCCGCTGATGCTCCCGGGTCTTTTGTTGTTTGATGCATTTCTAACAAAAGATACATCCTTTGCGGAAAGCCGATATGCGGCAGTACGCGA
>JAZROH010000060.1:0-16606 GCA_045648645.1 Clostridia bacterium
ATGCCTGTTATGATTATGGGTGACGGTATGCTCGGTCAGATGATGGAGCCGGTTGAATTCGGCGCAAAGAGCGGCAGAAAGCTTCCGGAAAAAACATGGGCAGCAAACGGCACCGAAGGTAAGCGCGAGCGCAACGTTATCAATTCATTGTACATCGAAGCGGCTGACCTTGAAGAATTGGTGCTTGCCCGCTACGAACGCTATAAGGAAGTTGAAAAGAACGAAGTGAAGTGGGAAGAATATATGACGGAAGACGCGGATTATATCATCGCGGCTTATGGCACAATCGCCCGCGTTGCCAAAACGGCAATTTTAGCACTTCGTGAAGAAGGTATTAAAGTTGGGCTGATTCGCCCGATTACGCTTTGGCCGTTCCCCACAGCTGCATTTGAAAAAGCTGCAGAAACCGCAAAAGGCTTCTTAAGCGTTGAAATGAGCATGGGACAGATGGTAGAGGATGTTCGCCTTGCGGTAAACGGCAAAAAGCCGGTTGAATTCTTTGGTCGCACGGGCGGTATCGTTCCGACACCGGATGAGATTTGCGATGCGATTCGCGCAATGAAGGAGGGGAAATAAGATGACAAAAGTATTCTCGCGTCCGAACGCACTCAATGACGTAGAACTGCATTATTGCCCCGGCTGTACCCACGGTGTTATCCATCGTCTGGTGGCGGAAGTGCTTGACGAACTGGGGGTTGCAGGGCAGACAGTAGGCGTTGCGTCTGTTGGTTGTTCGGTATTCTCTTATAAATATTTTGGTTGTGACATGGAGCAGGCGGCACATGGTCGTGCCCCGGCAGTAGCAACCGGCATAAAGCGTGCTCTGCCCGATAGAGTTGTTTTCACCTATCAGGGCGATGGCGACCTTGCTGCTATTGGTACTGCAGAAACCGTGCATGCAGCATCCCGCGGCGAAAACATTACCATTATTTTCGTAAACAACGGTGTTTACGGCATGACGGGCGGTCAGATGGCACCCACCACACTGGAAGGACAGGTTACACAGACCTCACCTTACGGTCGTGACGTAAAAACCCAAGGATATCCGCTTCGCGTCTGTGAGCTTCTTTCTCAGACAAGCGGTGCGGCATATCTTGCCCGTACAGCGGTAGATAGCGTAAAGCATATTCGTGAAACCAAGGCTGCAATCAAAAAGGCATTTACCTATCAGCTTGAAGGAAAGGGCTTTAGCATGGTTGAAGTGCTTTCCGCCTGTCCCACATACTGGGCGCTGCCGCCGGCAGATGCACTGAAGCGACTTGGCGGAGAAGTTCTGGATTACTATCCGCTTGGTGTTTATAAGGATAAGGGGGCAGAGACCGATGAAAAGTAATGAAATTATTATTGCAGGCTTTGGCGGACAGGGTATTCTTTTTGCAGGAAAGGTACTTGCGTATACCGGCCTTGTAAACGGATACGAAATTTCCTGGCTTCCGTCTTACGGTCCGGAAGTACGCGGCGGTACGGCAAACTGTCACGTTATCATGTCCGAGGGTCCCGTAGCCTCCCCTATGATTACGAAGCCCACCGCACTTATTGCAATGAATCTGCCGTCCCTTCGCAAGTTTGAAAATGCGGTAGTTCCTGGCGGTTTGATTTTGGTGGATTCTTCTTTGATTGAAGAGGACGTTATGCGTGACGATGTAACGGTTGTCCGCATTCCCGCAACGAAAATGGCAGATGAAGCCGGTGCACGTAAGCTTGCCAACATGATTATGACAGGTGCTTTTGTAAAGGCAACCGGTTGTGTTGACTTCGACGGACTTGTAAAGGGCGTTGCAAAGTGTGTGCCTGCAGGCAAGGAAGCGATTTTGGAACAGAACAAAAATCTCCTTTCGATGGGATATAACTACGGAGAATAAAAAAGTGAAGCTATCGGATTTTGATTACACATTACCCGAAGAGCTGATTGCACAGGAGCCTTTGACTGACCGTACGGCCGCAAGGCTCCTTACGCTTATCGGGGGAAAAATAAATCACGGAACATTTACCGATCTTCTCGGTATCTTAAAAAAAGGCGACTGCCTTGTCCTGAATGATACTCGCGTAATACCGGCGCGCTTGTACGGACAAAAAAAGGATACGGGCGGCGCAATTGAATTCTTGCTTCTTAAAAGGATAGACATGCATGTCTGGGAAGTAGCGCTTCGCCCGGGAAAAAAAGCAAAGCCGGGCGCAAAATTTGTTTTTGGTGGTATACTGGAAGCGGAGATTTTAGAGGTTACAGAGGGTGGAAACCGTATTGTTTCCTTCTCATACGACGGTGTATTTGAAGAAATTCTGGATACCCTCGGTGAGATGCCGCTGCCGCACTATATCACGAAAACACTTGAAGATAAGGAAATGTATCAGACGGTTTATGCACGGGAACGCGGGTCTGCCGCGGCACCTACGGCAGGCTTGCATTTCACGGAAGAGTTTCTGGACCAAATTCGTGCTAAAGGGGTAGATATCGCCTTCTTAACCCTGCATGTGGGGCTTGGTACATTCCGCCCTGTGAAGGTGGAGGAAATCACCGAGCATAAAATGCATACGGAGTTCTATACGGTATCCGAGGAAGCGGCAACGAAAATCAACGCCTGCAAAAAGCGTGGCGGCAGAGTGATTTGCTGTGGTACAACAAGCGTTCGTACCGTAGAATCCGTTGCAGATGAAAACGGACAAATGCGTGCCCAAAGCGGTGATACGGACATATTCATATATCCCGGCTATAAATTCAAAGCGGTAGATGCTATTATAACGAACTTCCATCTGCCGAAGTCAACGCTCCTTATGCTTATCAGCGCTTTTGCCGGACGGGAAAATATTCTGCGTGCCTACGAGGAAGCTGTACGGGAGCGGTATCGCTTCTTTAGCTTCGGGGATGCGATGTATCTCGAGAACTGACGGGAGGTCTTTATGTTTACTTTACTTACAACCGAAAACAGAGCTCGGCGTGGGCAGTTTGAAACAGTGCACGGCACAGTCCAGACACCTGTGTTTATGAACGTTGCAACCGCAGCGGCAATTAAAGGCGGCGTTGCGAGTGAGGATTTAGAGCGCGTTCGCTGTCAGGTGGCACTTTGCAATACGTATCATCTCCATGTTCGCCCCGGTGACGAGGTCGTACGGGATATGGGGGGACTACACCGCTTTATGGACTGGAACGGACCAATTTTAACCGACAGTGGCGGCTTTCAGGTCTTTTCTCTGGCACAGCTTCGAAGCATAAAGGAAGAAGGCGTATACTTCCAGTCGCATATCGACGGCAAAAAGATTTTCATGGGACCCGAGGAAAGCATGCAAATTCAGTCCAATCTCGGCTCTACCATTGCGATGGCGTTTGACGAGTGTGTGGAAAATCCTTCGCCGTACGAATATACGAAAAAGTCTACCGAGCGAACCACCAGATGGCTTTACCGCTGCAAAGAAAAAATGGCGAAATTAAACGCTACGGCAGGAACACATAACCCCAATCAGCTTCTTTTTGGTATCAATCAGGGCGGTATTTTCGAGGATTTACGTATTGCGCATATGCAGGAAATATCGAAATTAGATTTACCCGGCTATGCCATCGGCGGACTTGCTGTGGGAGAGAGCTATGAGGATATGTACCGCATTATCGACGCGGTAGAGCCGTATATGCCAAAAGACCGTCCGCGGTATTTGATGGGCGTTGGAACACCGGCTAATATTCTGGAAGGCGTGCGACGCGGCATAGACTTTTTTGATTGCGTAATGCCCAGCCGAAATGCCCGCCACGGGTATATGTTTACAAATGAAGGTATTATCAATTTAAATAACGCCAAATATATGCGTGATCCTTTGCCCATTGAAGAAGGATGCGAATGTCCCGCTTGCAAACGCTACTCCCGTGCCTATATTCGTCACCTTTTAAAGGCAGGCGAAATTCTCGGCATGCGTCTTTGCGTTCTGCATAATCTATATTTTTATAATCATTTGATGGAGCAAATTCGCGAGGCACTAGATGAAGGCAGATTTGAAGCCTTTTTCGCTGAAAAAATAGAAAAGGTAACAAGAAGATTATAAAAAATTGAAACCCCATAGGAGATATGATGCGTTAAATTTTAAGAAAATTTTTAAAATGAGGAGATGACGGCATGTATAAAATCAATCCTGTATTACATGGCTTTTCCATGGAACCCGTGCGGGAAGGACATGCCCATGTAAAGTTTGAAAAACCTATTGACGAATCGGTGGAAATTTTCCGTAATATTCTGGAGCATTTTAACTATGAAGCCCTGCAGATTTTGGCGATGCCCTGTTATAGCATGACGGAAAATTACAAGGCGGCATACTGTAAAGCAAAGCTTGCACCCCGGGTCTTTGCGGCGGCGGGGCTGGAGCATAATTCGGACGCGCGGGATACGAAGGATTATTTTACAAATCAGATTCGGGAATATCATGCCATGGGATTTGACGGCATGAAAATGCTGGAAGGCAAGCTGACCACATGGCGCATGCTGCACAGAATGGTGAACGATAGGGTTCTAGACGGGTATTATGCATACGCAGAGGAAAATGAAATTCCGATTGTAATGCATCTTGGGGATCCCGCAAAATTCTGGGATCTGAGCAAGGTAACAGAATACGCCATTTCCAGAGGCTGGGTGTATACAGAGGACGAGCCTTCCCTCGAAGAACTTCGCGGCAATGTTGAGGACGTACTGTCCCGTTTCCCGGGTCTGCATCTTACACTTGCGCACTTCTATTTTATGTCTGAAGATCTGGAAAGAGCTGCAAAGCTTATGGATACATACAAAAATCTTTGCTTTGACCTGACGCCCGGTGGCGAAATGTTTGTAGGCTTTACGAAAAATTACGATGAAGCGCGCCTGTTTTTTGAAAAATATAGCGACCGTCTTCTGTACGGAACAGACATGTATAATGTGTTTGAATCTCCGGAAAAAGCAGAGACCGAAATAGCAGGACCGCGTGTATTTCAGCTGCGTTCTTACCTCGAAAAAACAGAGCCCTTCATGGCACCAAACCTTTCCGATGCGCCTTTAAGACCCTTCGGTCTGCCTGCGGAAATTACGGATAAAATTTATCGCACCAACAGCATCCGCCGCTACGGCAAAACACCCCGCCCCTTTGATACAGAACGGCTTTTGGTAAAGTGCGAAGAAGTCACTAAAATCAGAAACCTAGGCGCGGAAGAGATGAAAGATATGCAGGTGATTACGGAATATTTCCGTGCATGCCGAGGCTAAACAGAACAGCTTTTACGTAAGATAAAGATTCACGTATTAACCCCGAAAAAATGTTTCGGGGTTTTTTTATGTTAGATTCGGATGTTTCACCGAATTTTACTGTAAACAAAATTATTTCAAATAGTGTTGTGTTTTTCATTTGAATATGGTAAAATAATTATGCTACACAAACTGAATCAATAGAATTAGGGGTATCTTCTTTTTGCGGGAAAGTTATACCTTCTTTTGGTCATTATATTTTTAGAATTGGTAAAAACACAAATTCCACTTAATATAATGACCGGATATATCCCGTTCTATTTTAAGTTTGTGTAGCAACAATCGGAGTTTGTGTTTTTCGGTGCATCAACTTCGGTTGGTGCATTTTTATTTTTTAGGAGGAACATGCAAATGAAGGACAACGTAAAAAACCGAAATGGGGTATCAATTATTGCGGTTTTCTGTGTAGCTGTTATGATGATTGTATTGCAATCAACGGCTTTAGTTGCAACTGCAGATTCTGTTGAATGGACTACTAAATATAATGGTTATTGTGGTAAAACATCAAGAACGGATGTTTCTTGGAAATATTCAACGCACACATCGCAGGTGGAAAGTGCGTATTATAACAATAAACTTTCATTTAGCACAATTGGCGGAGCAAATGCAGGTGTGATGGCGAACTATACATGGCGCTCCGGAACTTGCAGAGAAGACGGAAAGGTAAATGGCGATGAAAGACCTTGGGAAGGTTTAATCGCTGGATATGAAAATTTATATATGCTTGACTTTGAAGAAGGCGTTAAATCGATTGGAAACTTTGCTTTTGACTATGTAATAAGAAGTAACTATTTGTCTTCGTCTCAGATACCGGAAGCAAGTGTGTCCGGTTCGAAAATTCGATATTTATTTTTGCCTGATACATTAGAAAGTATTGGTCTGTGTGCATTTAGTGGTGCGTTAAAATACGTTGACAGTATAACAATTCCGGCAAATGTTTCAAATTTGGATTGGGGTTCCTTTTGTAGCAATGGATTTAATGAAATAATTATAGAAGAAGGAAATTTGACATCAATTCCTGACTATTCATTTGCTAATTGTACTGCCCTTGAAGAAATTTATATTCCCAGAACAGTTACAAATATATCTAGTGGTGCTTTTAGCGGATGCACTTCATTAAAAAAAATATATTATGGCGGGACCAAAGAAGATTGGCAAAACATGACGATTGCATCAGAAGAAGTTTTATATGCAGAAGTAAGTTTTCCGATTCAAGTACATGTATCAAGCGTTTCACTTAATACAACCAGCAGAACGATGTTTGTAGGCGACACATACGAGCTAATTGCCACTGTATCTCCGGATAATGCTGACATCACGGATGTGGAATGGAGTTCTTCAAAACCATCGGTTGCAACAGTTAACAATGGTGTGGTTACAGCATTGTCTCCGGGAACAACGACAATTACTGTCAAATCTGTTGAAGGCGGGAAAACGGATACTTGTGTAATTGCAGTTCAATCATCGAAGGTGAATGTAAAAAGCGTGTCTCTTAATAAGACAAGTGTTGCCTTGAACGTTGGGGAGACGGAATTACTTTCAGCAACCGTATATCCTACGAATGCGACAAATAAAACAATTTCTTGGAAATCGTCTGACACAAATGTAGCAACAGTATTAAATGGTATTGTGGTAGCAAAGGCGGCAGGTACAACTATAATCACAGTTACAACAGCAGATGGCAGTAAAATTGCTACTTGTGCCGTTTCGGTAGCCGGCAAGACAAAAATATCTGCATTTAAGTTCCGGATTATAGAATCGTATGTAATAATAGACATAGCTGTTGAAAACATGACAACTTCGGGAACTCTTTATTTTGTGGCATATGATTCAAAAGAAAAAATGGTGGAATTCCAGAGCCCGACCTTGTTGGAAGACTCTGCGCAAATTATACTGCCAATAGGGGAATTGCATAGAATAAAAGCATTCATATGGAATGGAAGTCTTCAGCCGATTACCAGTTATGTAGAAAGAACAATAGGATGAGAAAAGATAGCACTGCGCATTTCATGCAGTGCTATCTTTTCTCATAAATATTCTGTAATTTTTACAGATTTACCACATTCTGCGGTTTACCTGCAAGGAAGCACCTTAAATTCTCAATAGCAATGTCCACAAGACGGCCCCGCGCCTCGGGCGTTGCCCATGCAATATGCGGTGTGATAAAGCAGTTTTTGGCACCGAGCAAGGGGCAGTCCGCTGCCATCGGCTCCTGTACGCTGACATCAAGACCTGCCGCACGGATTTTGCCGCTGTCTAAAGCTTTGCGAAGGTCTGCTTCGCTTACAGCTGCACCGCGGGATGTGTTAATAAGGATGCATCCGTCCTTCATTTTTGCAATGTTCTCAGCGCAAATCAAATTTGAAGTTTCTGCGGTTAGCGGGGCATGCAGAGAAATAACATCGGACGCTTTTAGCAGCGTATCTAAATCCGTATAGGTATGGCGAGAGCCCGGAAGTGGGGCGCAGCGGCGATTGGTGTAAAGCACCTTCATGCCAAGGGCTGCGGCAATGTCCGCTACTGCCTGACCGATTGCTCCAAAGCCCACAATGCCAAGGGTTTTACCGGCAAGTTCTAATAGTGGCGCGGTTTGGAAACAAAAATCCTTCGAACGCACCCATGCGCCGTCGTGAACGGCGTGGCTGTGGTCACCGACGCGGAAGCAAATTTCCAGAAGAAGCGAGATAGTAAGCTGTGCAACAGATGCTGTACTATATGCGGGAATGTTGCAGACCGCTACGCCGTGTGCCGTGGCATTTTCTAAATTCACAACATTATATCCTGTGGACAAAAGCCCCAGAAATCGAATGGAGGGGCAAAGGTCAAACAGGTTTTCGGGCAGGACAGTTTTGTTTGTGTATACAATTTCCGCATCTCCGATGCGCTGGGTAACTTCCTCCGGTGCAGTACGGTCATATACAGTTAGTTCTCCAAATGAATGAAGCGGTTCCCATGAAAGGTCACCGGGATTGGTGGTATATGCATCTAAAATTACAATTTTCATTTTTTTACCTCCTCATGCCCTTTATTGTACCAGAAAAAGAAGCGTTTTGTCAAAAAAACCACACATATTTTTATTTTTTGAAAAAAAGACTGGATTTTTCCTTTTTAAGGGTGTATAATAAACGAATAAGGATTTAGGAAAGGATGAGTAAAGTGAATATCACAATTACAAAAACAACGTCACCGAAGGAAAAACCGGACCAAAGCAATCTGGGGTTTGGTAAAATCTTCACCGACCACATGTTTATCATGGATTATACAGAAGGGAAGGGCTGGCATGACGCACGCATTTTGCCCTATCAGAATTTATCCCTTGCGCCCTCTGCAATGGTGTTCCATTACGGACAGGAAATGTTTGAAGGACTGAAAGCCTATAACGGGGCAGACGGCAAAGTTTACCTGTTCCGTCCTGATATGAATGCAAAGCGCACCAACGCAACAAACGAACGTCTTTGCATCCCCGAACTTCCCGAAGAATATTTTGTAGAAGCCATCAAGGCAGTTGTGGCTGTGGATAGGGACTGGATTCCCACCGAGCCCGGCACATCTCTTTACATACGCCCGTTTATTATTGCAACGGATGAATTCCTTGGGGTTGCCCCCTCTAAGACCTATAAGTTTATGGTTATTCTTTCGCCCAGTGGTGCGTACTATAAATCGGGCCTTGCACCTGTTGGCATCTGGATTGAAGATGAATATGTCCGTGCCGTTCGCGGCGGTATGGGCTTTGCTAAGACCGGCGGTAACTACGCTGTAAGTCTTGCAGGGCAGGTAAAAGCGCATAACGACGGCTATTCACAGGTTCTGTGGCTGGATGGTGTGGAAAGAAAGTACATCGAAGAAGTTGGCGCTATGAATATCTTCTTTAAGATTGGCGGTAAGATTATCACACCGATGCTCAACGGCAGCATCCTGCCGGGTATTACCCGCCGTTCGGTTATTGAACTTTGCAAGTCGTGGGGACTCGATGTAGAGGAAAGAAAGATTTCCGTAGGTGAGCTTATCGAAGCCAGCAAAAACGGCACACTCGAAGAAGTGTTCGGCACAGGTACTGCAGCTGTTATTTCTCCTGTTGGCAAGCTTCGCTTTAAGGACGATGTATTTACCATAGGCGATGGCTCCATCGGCGAAACCAGCCAGAAAATTTACGATGCCATTACCGGCATCCAGACCGGCAAGACGGAAGACCCGTTCGGCTGGAGAGTGGAAGTTAAATAAGAAAATTCGAGAAAAGAGCTGTCATATGGACGGCTCTTTTTCATATTCTTTTATGAGGAACAAAGTTTTTCTTTACATTTTCTTCCGGTTATGGTATTATATAGGGTATATAATAGGTAAACTATGTATAAACGGAGATGAAAAAAATGTTTGCAGACAGAGTAAAAAGCCTGAAAGGCTCTGCTATACGTGAAATGTTTAAGCTTTTAGCACAGCCGGATATAATTTCCTTTGCCGGCGGTGCCCCTGCACCGGAGCTTTTCCCCGGTGAACTTCTCGGGGAGATTTCACAGAAAATTTTAAAGGAAAATGCAAAGGTGGCTTTGCAGTATGGAATTACCGAGGGGTATGCGCCGCTTCGTGACTATACACGCGGCAGAATGGAACGCCTTGGGAATATGCATGCGCATGACGATTTGATTATTACGTCGGGCGGACAGCAGGCACTGGATTTAACCTTCAAGTCCCTGTTAAACGAAGGCGATATTGTGGTTTTGGAATCCCCCAGTTTTATTGGTGGCATGAATTCGCTGCGTTCTTATAACGTAAAATTACACGGTATTGAAATAGAAGATGATGGTTTAAACATAGATGCGCTTGAGGAATTTGTTAAAAAAACAAAGATAAAGCTTGTTTATACGATTGCAACGTTCCAAAATCCCTCCGGCATCACCATGTCCGAGGCAAAGCGTAAAAAGCTTTTAGAACTCGCCTCCAAATATGACTTTTATATTTTAGAGGATAACCCTTATGGCGAACTTCGCTTTACGGGACAGGACGTCGCTACGATTAAATCCTTTGACACAGAGGGACGTGTTATTTACGCCGGCTCCTATTCTAAAACGATTTCCCCGGGGCTTCGTCTTGGGTGGGCAATTGCACGTGAGGATATCATGGCAAAAATGATTATATGTAAGCAGGTTTCCGATGTACACACCTGCGTTCTGCCGCAGATGATGGCGGCGGAGTTCTTCGGGGCAAATGACTTTGACGCCCATATTGATAAGGCGAAGGTGTTATATCGTGAACGTGCAGAGGCAATGATGGCTGCTATGGATGCATATTTCCCGTCCGATTGCAAGCACACAACCCCCGAGGGCGGCATATTCCTTTGGTGTACGCTTCCTAAAGGGTTTGATAGTGACGTACTGCTTCGGCAGGCAGTTAATCAAAAGGTGGCGTTTGTGGCAGGGGCTACCTGCATGCCCGTGCCGGAAGAAGGCGCGCGGTATATGCGCCTGAATTATTCGCTGACAGCACCGGATAAAATCCGTGAAGGCATTCAGCGGCTTGGAGAGGTAATTAAAAATGCAAGATAAGAAGATGATTTTCAGCGGTGTGCAGCCTACAGGCTGTGTAACCCTCGGTAACTATATAGGTGCACTTAAAAACTGGGTGAAGCTTCAAAATGAATATCAATGCATCTATTCGGTTGTGGATATGCATTCCATCACCGTTCGCCAAAATCCCGAAGAGCTTCGTGCCCGTTGCCGTCAGTTTTTGGCGCTTTATATGGCATGCGGTATTGACCCTTCGGAGAGCATTATGTTTTTCCAGTCCCATGTACCTGCCCATGCAGAGCTTTCATGGGTGCTGAGCTGTCATACGTATATGGGTGAGCTTTCCCGTATGACGCAGTTTAAGGATAAATCCGCAAAGCATGAGGATAACATCAATGCCGGGCTTTTCACGTATCCGGTACTGATGGCGGCAGACATTTTGCTGTATCAGACGGATTTGGTACCTGTAGGTGTGGACCAGAAACAGCATTTGGAACTTGCGCGTGATATTGCCATTCGCTTTAACCACCTGTATGGGGACACCTTCACTGTACCCGAAGGCTATATTCCGCCGGTAGGGGCTCGCGTTATGAGTCTGCAAGACCCGACAAGCAAAATGAGCAAGAGTGACCCGAATCCCAACGGCTATATCTGGGTGCTGGATTCGCCGGATGTAATTGTGAAAAAAATCAAGCGTGCCGTAACGGATTCTGAGGGCGTGGTTGCGTATAAAGACGGAAAGCACGGTGTAAACAACCTCCTGTCCATTTATGGAGCTATTATCGGCAAAAAGCCCGAGGAAGCGGCGCTGGAATTTGAAGGACAGGGATACGGTGCGCTTAAAATGCGCGTTGCGGAAGCCGTGTGCGAAGAATTGCGTCCCGTGCAGGAAAGATATAAAGAGATTTCGGAAGATAGCGGATATCTGGATGCAGTTTCCAAAGCCGGTGCGGAAAAGGCACGGGAAATTGCAGAAAAAACACTCCGCACTGTATACGATAAAGTGGGCTTTGCCCCGCGCGGATAAGCATGCGGAGAAAGGAGCAGGGAAATGGATAAATTTTTATTGCTTTTAGCATTTGCAACTTCTTTTATTATTACTTTTTTAACAACACCCTTTGTAAAACGGATTGCCGTAAAAGTCGGCATTGTGGATAAGCCGGACGAAGCGCGTCGCGTCCATAAAAAGGCAACACCGCTGCTTGGCGGGCTTGCTATGTTTTATGGATTTATCGTCAGTGTAATTTTGTTCGGGATTGTGGATAAAAGTGTACGCGGCATGGTGCTCGGTGCACTGATTATCCTGATTGTGGGCATTGTGGATGATGCCAAACAGCTGAGTGCGAAGGTCAAGCTTCCGTTTCAAATTCTGGCGGCAATCATTTTGATTTTGCACGATGTGCGAATTGACCTCATATCCGTACCGCGGTTTATTTCCGACACGGGCGTTTTAGGTCTAGGCTTTTGGGGAATACCGCTTACAATTATATGGGTTGTCGGTGTTACAAATGCCGTAAACCTTATCGACGGACTTGACGGGCTTGCGGCGGGCGTCAGCTCCATTGCGTGCATGTCCCTCTTCTGCATTGCCCTCATAGTTGGGGAGCATGAGGTTGCACTGATTACAGCAGCACTTACCGGCTCGTGCTTTGGCTTTCTGCCTTATAATTTCAATCCCGCCAAAATTTTCATGGGGGATACCGGCTCCACCTTTTTAGGGTTTATTCTAGCTTCTGTTTCGATCATGGGACTTTTCAAAAGCTACACGGTTATCAGCGTGGCTGTACCATTCCTCGTATTGGGTCTGCCGCTTTTTGACACCGGGTTTGCCATTGTGCGCCGTGTGAAAGCCGGTAAGCCGATTATGAGCCCGGATAGAGAGCATCTGCATCATCGTGTGCTTGATATGGGATTTTCACAGAAAAAGACCGTCAGCATCATTTATCTTATGTGTACGGTGCTCGGGCTTTGTGCAGTTGTTATGGTTTCCAATGGTATTGTGCAGGCACTTCTTTTGATTGTCGGCGTTATTGTGGCTGCATTGCTTGCGTCCAGAATTATCGGGCTTCGCAGCATGCACACGGAAGAAACAGTGGAAGGAGAAAAGACAGATGATTAAAGTTTTCACGGTCTTCGGAACAAGACCCGAAGCAATAAAAATGGCACCGCTTGTTTTGGAACTGGAGCGCACGGAAGGGATTGAATCCATTGTGTGTGTTACGGCGCAGCATCGGCAGATGCTGGATCAGGTGCTTGAAATTTTTGGCATCAAACCGGATTATGATTTGGATATCATGCGTGAGAGACAAACGCTTGCGGGCATTACGAAGCGCGCGCTCGAAGGCATTTGCGAAATTCTGGAAAAGGAAAAGCCGGACATCGTGCTTGTGCACGGAGATACCACAACTACCTTTGCCGGTGCGCTTGCGGCATTTTACAGTGGCGTGGCGGTCGGACATGTAGAAGCAGGACTTCGTACCTTTGATAAATGGTCACCATTTCCCGAGGAAATGAATCGCCGCATGACCGGTGTTCTTAGTGATTTGCATTTTTCGCCTACTACGGCAAACCGGGAAAACCTTTTAAGAGAAGGTGTGCCGGAGGATAGAATTTATATAACGGGGAACACGGTAATCGATGCTTTACAGACAACTGTAAAAGATAATTATACGTTTGATGACCCCGTGCTTAAGGCACTTCCGTGGAAGGAAAAACGTGTCATTTTAATGACGGCACACAGAAGAGAAAATCTGGGTGAGCCCATGTATAACATCATGCGCGCAGTACGAAGGCTGGCAACGGATTTTGCGGATGTTGAGGTTGTATATCCTGTTCATCTCAATCCTGCTGTGCAGAGCGTTGCAAAAGAAGTTCTAGGGGATATGAAAAACGTACATTTGATTGCACCGCTAGATGTGCAGGAACTGCATAACGCCATGAATAATGCTTATATGATTTTAACGGATTCGGGCGGACTGCAGGAAGAAGCACCGTCACTCGGTAAGCCTGTTTTGGTACTACGCACGGAAACGGAAAGACCGGAAGCTGTAGAGGCGGGAACAGTAAAGGTTGTAGGGGTTTCGGAAGATGTTATCTATGAGGAAGCCAAAACACTCCTTTGTGATAAAAACGCCTATGAGAAAATGGCAAAGGCAGTAAATCCGTATGGTGACGGACATGCTTCCGCGCGGATTGCAAAAGCAATTCTGGAACATTTTTCAAAGTAAAGAAAAAAAGAAAAAAACCGGTATAAAAACTGTATAAAATAGAAAACTAAAGTCGTAATTCAAAAGATTGCGGCTTTTTTTCTTATCAAAAAAACTTTACTGACGGAGGATGTATGAATAAAAGAATGCAAGGCATCGGTGCACTTTTTTGCACGGTGGGAATTATTTTGTACGTTTTATGGACACCCGGATACCAAACCGCACTTTCTAAATTTGGAAGCAGCGGCGAAGAGGTCTTTAAAATTCAGCAGCGACTTCTTTCATGGGGATATTATAACGGAGAGGTTGACGGTGTGTACGGCAGTGCCACCACAGCAGCTGTTAAGAAGTTTCAACAAAAGAACGGACTGAAGGTGGACGGCGTTGCAGGAGAAGCAACACTTGCAGCTTTGGGGCTTCCCACAGGGAGTGCTTCGGCATCGTCATCCGGCGGTGGAAACGCAAGTGAAAGCAATGTGTATCTTTTAGCAAGGGCAATTAACGGGGAAGCCAGAGGCGAGCCGTATACGGGGCAGGTGGCAGTCGGTGCGGTTATTATGAACCGTGTGCGTCACGCCTCTTTTCCAAATACAATTGCGGGGGTTATATATCAGCCCGGTGCATTTACGGCTGTGTCTGACGGACAGATTCATGCCGAAATGTCGGATAGCTGCATACGAGCCGCACGGGACGCGCTAAACGGTTGGGATCCGGTAGGCGGTGCCATTTATTATTATAATCCAAAAACAGCAACGAATCAGTGGATACGAACAAGACCTGTTGTTATGACAATCGGTAAACACGTGTTCTGTAATTGAAAGGAGAAAAAATGAATAAAACATGCTTTACAGCCGGTATGGTTACGGGCATTATTATCGGCGCCGTGACGGGTATGATGATGGACCCGATTAAGGATAAGCAATCCAAGGCAATGAAGAAGGGTGCATCAAAAGCATTTCGAACGCTCGGCAGTATAATAGATACGATTATTGAAAAATAAATCTTTACAAACTGAAACCTTTGTGATATACTGGTAATAATAGGTTTCACGGAGGTTTACAAGGCAATGACACAATACAAGAATTCAAATGGCGTGCTGACAATCGGCGGTGCAGAAGTGCCTGCGCTGGCGAAAGAATTCGGTACGCCTTTATTTATTATGGACAGGGCGCAGATTGAAGAAAACATGCGGGCATATAAGTCTGCAATTGATACGGAATATAAAGGAAACGGAATTGTGCAGTACGCGTCCAAAGCCTTTTGCACAAAGGAAATCTGCCGCATCGCAAACGCGGAGGGGCTGGGGCTGGATGTAGTTTCAGGGGGAGAACTCTACACAGCGCTTTCTGCGGGATTTCCTGCTGAGAAAATTTGTTTTCACGGAAATAACAAGGGTATGGCAGAACTTACATATGCACTGGAAAGTGGTGTCGGCAGAATAGTTGCCGACAGCGAGGAAGAACTTTCGATTTTGGATGCTCTTTTTGAAGGTCGGCAAACGGTGCCGCGCGTGCTGCTCCGTATAAAACCCGGCATCGAAGCCCATACCCATGATTTTATTCAAACCGGGCAGGAGGACTCTAAGTTCGGCGTAAGCCTTCAAAACGGAGATGCACTTCGTGTCCTTTGTAAGACGTTTAAAAATTACAAGCCCGCGGGTATTCATTGCCATATTGGCTCTCAAATTTTTGAGGACAAGCCCTTTGTGACGGCGGCGGATTTAATGGTGAAATTACTTTCTGCTGTTTATAAAAAGTCAGGGCATCTCATGGAAGAAATTGACCTTGGTGGTGGTTTTGGAATCCGCTATACGGAAAAGGATTCGCCACGTCCTTATTATGATGCCATGGTGGCAACCATTCATGCCGTGCAGGAAGCGGCGGAAAAGTATGGCGTACCGCATCCGCGCCTTCTGGTAGAACCGGGTCGTTCTATTGTCGGGGAAGCGGGAATAACGGTTTATACCGTGGGTGCCATCAAAGAAATTCCGGGCATTCGTAAGTATGTATCTGTGGATGGCGGCATGGCAGATAACCCCCGCTATATTATGTACGAAGCCGAGTATGATGCGGTGCTTCCCGAAAGACCGGATGCAGAAAGAGAAGAACTTGTTACTATTTGCGGGAAATGCTGTGAATCCGGTGATATTTTAATTCGCGACATCCGTATGCCAAAGATGGAAAGGGGCGACCTATTGGCAGTGCTTTCCACAGGGGCATATAATTATTCTATGAGCAGTAATTATAACCGTCTGCCGCGTCCTGCAGTCGTTATGGTAAAAGACGGCGAGGTAAAGCTTTGCGTGCGCCGTGAATCGTATGAAGATATCGTACGAAACGATATATAAAAGGAGAGAAAAATGCTTTTTGGAAATTTAGATTTACGTACCATGCTTTTGCGTCTACCCATTATTTTTCTGGCAATTTCCATGCATGAGTGTGCGCATGGCTTAGTCGCGTATCTTCTTGGGGACAGAACAGCAAAATCATACGGGCGGCTTTCCATAAATCCCATGCGCCATATGGACCTCATGGGTGCAATATGCATGCTTCTTTTCGGGTTTGGATGGGCAAAGCCTGTGCCGGTAAACCCCCAGTATTTTAAAAACCCAAAGGGGGGCATGAGCCTTGTGGGGCTTGCGGGGCCT
>JAZROH010000061.1:0-1921 GCA_045648645.1 Clostridia bacterium
AAGACCTTCCCCGAACATTCTACAGCGCGCTTTTCAACCAAAACTGCACACTGGACGAAGCGCTTAAAAGCATTTCGCCCCTTCACCTTGTTCAAAAGCTTCCCCGAATTCCGTACCACATTCTGCACTGCGAGACCGACACCCTCGTTTCCCCCGAAGCACATTCCAAAAGGTTTGCGAAAGCGCTGGAAGAAAACGGCAACAGCGTGACCTTAGACATCGTTGGCGGAAGAGGCCATTGCGACCTCTCTTTGGAGGGCAGAAGAAAGTTCTGGGGCTACGTTTTTGAAAACGCAGATTAACACGGTAAAAACAAGGAATAGACGGGGCAAAAACGCGATATTCCTCTTAAACTGCAATCAAAAACGCAGAGGCACATTTCTCTGCTGTTCTTAACAGAGAAATTGAAGGCACAGGAAATCGGCAGAGAACTTGTTTTCTCTGCCGATTTGTGATATTATGGAAGCGATAAAATTTTTGAGGAGTAAGTATGTCGCTTGATTACAACGAAAAGAATATTACTCTTGCAAGAAATCTTCGTAAAAATGCAACACCGCAGGAGAACCATCTGTGGTACGATTTTCTATCAAAGTATGAAATCAGATTTCAAAGACAAAAAGCCATAGACAATTTTATTGCGGATTTTTACTGCCACAAAGCCAAACTGATCATAGAAATTGATGGGGCACAGCATTATACCGAAGAAGGCAGACAAAAGGATGAATTTCGTACTGAAATCCTTGAAGGTTATGATCTGAAAGTCATACGGTTTACCAACCGACAGATCAACACAAACTTTCGTGGTGTCTGCGAGTATATCGATGCCGCCGTAAAAGCCTCCCTCCGAGAGGGAGGGGGACCGCGTTAGCGGTGGAAGGAGCCTGCGTGACTTTAGGTTTGTGCTAACTTTATTGTAGCGCACTCTCCCTCAGTCACCTTCGGTGACAGCTCCCTCCCGGAGGGAGCCTTTGGGGGAGGAGCAACCTTAGGGGTATGGGCTTTGCCCTGTGTAATACAAAGGCGAAACTGGCGATAAACAGAACGATAAATAAGAATTTGATAAACACGAGAGGCAGGAAAATGGAAGAAATTGAACTTCAAAAAGTTGACAAGGGCACTCCTCTTGCAGAGGACTTACTGAACTTTGTAAAGAACTTCTCCTGGTTAGATGTAAAAGAGCATACGGTGAGAGTGCTTGAAAACTGGGAATTCGAAGAATGGGAAACTCCATTCGTAGCAATAGTGAATGGGCAAATTGTTGGAATGACGACCATCATGAAATCTGATTATTACCCATTGCCAGAGATTTTTCCATGGATATCTACTTTGTTTGTAAGTGAAGATTACCGTGGCAACAGAATCAGCGGAAAACTTATCGATTTTGCCAATCAATATGCTAAAAGCATTGGCTTCGATAAGACCTATATCCCAACAGAATTCATTGGGTTGTATGAAAAATATGGCTATTGCTATGTAAAAGACATAGTAAACTACGGAAATGGAATTGACCGTTTGTATGTCAGAGAAATAAAATAGACGATTCATTAAATTCCAATTTATCGAACAGAATAAACAAGCCCCGACAGACATTAAAATCTGTCGGGGCTTGTTTATTTGTTTACTGCAGAGCAAATATGGTAAGATATTTTATAAATTCTCCGATAAGAACATCACGCTTTGGGTCAAGCATTGTTTTGTCAGATACCGATGATATCTCTGATCTTATTAACGTCTACGTTTTCCAAGCTGCAATTCTCTTTTACGGATATCATCGCGGCAACGCCTGCCGCTTCGCCTATTCCCACACAGATTGGCATAACGCGGAAGTTTGAATGCGCCATATGCGTGCCCGAAATATTTCTGCCGCAGAGCAAAAGGTTTTCTTTAACCTCGGGCAACAGACAGCGGTAGGGAATTGTGT